>JAJRPH010000178.1 GCA_024280875.1 Deltaproteobacteria bacterium
AATAACCCCAGTTCCGCAACCGGCGAGGTGGGGGACCTGGTCTGGTTTGATGTGGATGGCGACGGTATTAAGGATGTGGGAGAAAACGGGCTTGCCAATGTGGAGGTTACGTTAAAAGATGAGTTCGGCACGCCCAAGGCTGTCACCACCACTGACGGCAGCGGAAAATATAGGTTCATCGGAGTGACGCCGGCAAATAATTATTTTGTGGAGGTTACTGACGGATTGCCTGCCGGACTCACTCAGTCCGCACCCGCCGGGCACACGGATGATAAAACAGATGCGTTTAATTTAACCGCCGGTCAGGTCTATCTGGATGCGGATTTTGGCTATAAGGCGGCTTCAGGAACCGGAACCGTCGGCGACTATGTATGGCATGATGCGGACAATGACGGGTTCCAGGACGGTGGAGAACCGGGATTATCCGGTGTAAGCGTGGAACTCTGGCAGGACACGGATTCAAATGGTCTCTTTGATTCCGGGATAGATACTCAGCTTGCGACCACCACTACCGCTGCGGACGGCAGTTACCTCTTTACAGGGGTTACCGCCTCCGGTACCGAAGACTACCTGGTATATGTGGACGGCGCTCAGGCCGCGCTTACAGGATATTCTCACAGTACCTCCCCTGTGACGGTGATAACGGACATGTCCGCCGGAGACGTAAACCTGGCCAATGATTTCGGGTTTGTCAATACATCCGGAACCACTTATTCCATCAAGGACCGGGTCTGGTATGATGCAGATGCAGATGAAGAAGATGATGGTGAAACCGGGATTTCCGTGGTGACCGTGGATCTTCTGGATGCCAGTCTAAACGTGATTGCATCCGTAACCACTGATACAGACGGTTATTTTGAATTTACCGGTGTTCCCGGGGCTGGTGCCGATTATACTATCCGGATTACCGACAACAACAGCAAGCTGACCGATTATTACGGCACCACCGCCGAAGCCATTGCCGGTGAAATGGCCATCAATAATTTGAGCGGAAATCTCGATTATACGGTGGAACCCACAGAACCCAATTTCGGATATAACGTGACCTGCGCCATTGGTGATACGGTCTTTAATGATGTGGATGGCGATACGGTGCAGGATGCCGGAGAGTTCGGTATTTCCGGGGTGACCGTCAATCTGTATCTTGATGACGGGGACGGTATCCGCAACGGCGCTGATACTCTGAGCGCCACTCTGACAACGGATGCCAACGGCAATTATCTCTTTTCCGGCTTAAACAACGGCACTTATTTTGTAGATATTGATCCCACCCAGGCGGCCTTGAGCAGCTATGATACCCGGACTACGGCAGATGATGAGGTAGCTGCAGGAGATCAGCGGGAAGTCCTGGTCAATGACGACAGCCATCTGGATATTGATTACGGATATCAGGCATCCTCTCAGGGAAGTGTGGCCGGTACATTGTGGAAAGATGATGATGGAGACGGCGTGATTGATGCCGACGAAATCTTCTTTTCTGGTGTGACCATGGAACTGCGGAACAGCGGCGGCAGCACGATTGCAACAGATACCACAGACGGCAGCGGGGCGTATTCCTTTACCGGAATTCCCATTCTTAGCCCGGCTGAAACCTATACAGTGGTGATTACCGATGATACCAGTGTGTTGGGCGGGTACAGCGCCACTTATGAAGTCACCGAAGGGACAACCGCACCCTTTAACGCACAGGAGGACGTGAAACCGGATACGGTTACCGGAAATGAAGATATAACCGGAATTAATTTTGGTTTCAAGGATCCGGTGGTGACCCGGGCAGTGATTGGTGATTTTGGCGCCTTTAATGAAGGCGGCAAGGTAGTGGTCCGCTGGCAGACAGTATCAGAGCATGGCACGGTCGGGTTTTATCTTTATCGCCTGAATATGGAAACAAGCCAGTACGAAGCGGTGAACACCAGGATGCTGCCCGGGCTGCTCTTTGCACCGGCCGGCGGCAGTTACAGTTATGAGGATCAAGGGGCAGAAACCGGCGCTTACTATACCTATCGCCTGGAAGAAATCGAAGCAGGCGGTAACCATATTACATATGGCCCGTGGCTGGTTTACACCGGTACTTTGCCGGCAGGTGAAGCAACAGCTGTCAAACTGGACCCCCATGCCGCCATTACCGGCTTTAAGTCGGCTGAAAAGCCCCTGTCCGATGCGAAAATAGCCCGTTTAGAGGCAAGTATGGAAGCCCGGCTTGCAGCCTATGCGAATAAAATTAGACGCAGGGGAGGGCAGGGCAAAATTTCAATCGCAGAAGACGGGCTTTATTTTATTGCTGCTGAAGATATTGCACGGGTATTTAATATCCGTTTGAAAAAAATCATCAACCAGATAAAATATAATCATGTGCGGTTGCGCTGCAAGGGGCGAAATGTGGCTCTTTTGCCTGTAGATGATAACAGTGGGGTGTATTTTTATGGTGAAAAGTACAAAACCCAATATTCTGATGAAAATGTCTACTGGCTGGATATTCACAGTGGCCTGAAAATGAATACGGTTAACCGTGCACCAAAAATTGCGGCTGAGGACGTACAGTATTTTTATCAATGGGTATGGGAAGAAGAAGATCATTACCCCTTAATGCCGTTTTTTACGGACCCGGAAGATGATTTTTGGATGTGGGACTATATTTTCCCGGGATATGGCCGTGACCAGGTAGATGTAACAGTTTCAACACCGGAAATTATTGATGTTGATACTGTTACGCTGACGGTAGTGCTTCAGGGAGCCAGCGACGCGTTTGATGGAAATGATCATCATGCGGTGATTCGTGTCAATGGCGTGGATGTTGGTGAAGCCCGTTGGGATGGATTTGATTCAACTCTAATTTCTGTTCCTGTGGCATCGGCACTTTTCAATGACGGTGACAATCAGATTGAAATTGGAGGAATAAAGGAAGCGGGTGTACTATATAGTATTTTTTATCTCAACAATTTACAGGTGGTGTACCCGAGAAGTTATGCCGCCACAGACAATCAGCTGACAGCGGAAAACAACGGGTATCAGACATTGCAGATGGACGGGTTTACAGATGCAGATATCCGTGTATTTGATATCACTGACCCAGGAAAACCAAAAGTCCTGTCCGAAACAGCTATAGAACCGTCCGGGGCCGGTGGTGGTGATTTCCAGGTCAGTTTCCAGGCCGGTACTGTTTTCCTGCGATATATTGCAATTACACCGGCAATGGTCAAACCCTGTACGCTGATTGCCGACCAGCCGTCATTTTTAAAAAAGAAGTTTAACCTGGGTGATTTTCTGGTTATCACCAGCAGTGATATGGTGGATGCGGCCCAGACCCTGGCTGATTATCGGACATCCCAGGGACACCATGCCAGGGTAGTGGATGTTGAGGATATTTATGATGAATTTTCCTATGGTATCCGGGATGCGAATGCAATTCGGGAGTTTTTTGCCTGGGCTTACAGCAAATGGCGGATCCCGCCCAAATACGTTCTTCTGGCCGGTGATGGATCATTCGACTATAAAGACAATATGGGATTTGGCGATTCCATTATACCACCTCGGGTTTTCGGAACACCGGATGGACTAAGTGTCACCGATGCTCCATATGCGGATGTTGCGGGAAATGACTGGATTCCGGAATTTGCCATTGGGCGTATACCAGTAATCAGTGCAGATGAACTCCTGGATTACATCAATAAGGTGATCGGGTATGAGTCTTCTGCCGGTGCATGGACCAGGCAGGCCATTCTTGCCGCGGATGCCCCGGACAGTGGGGGCGATTTTATCGCTTCCAGTGAAGAAGTAGCCGGTCTTTTTCCAGCGGACTATTTACTGGACCGTCTGTATCTGGATGTGATGCCCATAGCAACTGCACGGACAAAACTGATTGCGGATATTAACGCCGGCCGGGCTTTTATGAATTTTATTGGTCATGGCGGCCCGAAACAGATCGGAAACCATAATTTGCTTTCAACTAATGATCTGTCGCAACTGCATAATGGAATGCTCCTGCCGGTGATGACAGCTATGACCTGCGCAGCAGGGAATTTCGGGTATCCCGGACTTGATGGCTTAAATGAGGCACTGACTGTAAAAGCAGACGGCGGCGCGGTGGCTGTGTGGGCGCCATCCGGATTTGCCTTTAACAGTGCGTCCGAAGAGCTGTGCAAGGGATTTTACAATGCCGTGTTCATCGGCGGAGAAACGGTCCTTGGAGACGCCATCCGCAGTTCCCAGGAGGCATTTGCCAACCGTGGTGAGAAATTGTATCACCTGGATCTTTACAACCTGATGGGTGATCCGGCATTACGCCTGAAATAATATTATATATTGTAAGGATCTTTATGCCTGTAAATACACGTGAATTTGAAAAAAGATGGTCTCCGTCCGAGCATGTGATAACAAGAAAAATATCCGATGAAACCATTCTGGTCCCGATTTCCGGTAACCTGGCCAATATGCAGCGGATTTTTACCATCAATGAGGTTGGCGCATCTGTTTGGGCCATGATGGATGGTAAAAAAACAGAAAAAGAAATTCGAAAGGCATTACAACAGGTGTTTGATGTGGGAGAAGACCAGTTGGATAAGGATCTGCTTGATTTTATTGAGCAGTTGAAACAGTCGGATTTGATTCAGGAGCAGACTGTTTAATGCAGTGTGTCCATGATACCGGTCAAAATGGGCGGGAATTTTTTGAAAGATTTTACATAAAAGTCAATCAGAACCGAATTCCTGTTTCCGGAGCCATTGAGTTAACTTCCCGATGTAATCTACGTTGTATTCATTGTTATATCTCCTGTGATGGCAGACGCGGTATTGATAACACTGCCGAACTCTCTGCGCGCCGGTGGATGGATTTGATTGATCAGATAACGGATAGCGGCTGCCTTTTTTTACTGTTTACCGGCGGGGAGTGCCTTTTACGACCTGATTTCCCTGAGATTTACCGCCATGCCTGTAAAAACGGGTTACTGGTGACCGTATTTTCAAACGGTACCAGCGTTACCGAAAAGGTCGTTGATATTTTTGAGAATTATCCACCCCACTCTGTGGAAATCAGCCTTTACGGGGCAACAGCGTCAACCTATGAAAAGATAACCGGCGTAGCCGGGTCCTTTAAAAAATGCATGCAGGGGATTTATAAAATATCCGACCATGGTTTTCATCTCAAGCTCAAAACCATGCTTTTAAATATAAATATTCATGAACTGGCTGAGATGGAGGCATTTGCAGCGGATCTGGGAGCGCCATTTAGGTTTGACGCCATGATTTCTCCACGGCTGGACGGCGATCAGGAGCCTTTAAATTATCGTGTCAGTCCTGCGCTGGTGGTGGCAAAGGAGTTTTCGGATCAAAAGCGTGCAAAGCAGCAGCATGATTTTTATTATCGGATGAACAGGCAGGAGATCTTAACAGATCTTTATATTTGCGGTGCAGGTATGAATATGTTTTATATTGATGCGTCCGGTATGATGCGGCCGTGCATGATGGTGCCAGGAGCAGGACATGATCTTTTAAACCGTTCTTTTGAGCAGGTCTGGCACAGTGATGCATTTACACAATTTTCAAAAAAAGAAAAGGCTCCGGGAATATGCCAGACATGTGATCAAAAAATATTATGCGGATATTGTCCTGGTTTTTTTGCCCTCGAATCCGGCAGTGAAAAGACCGTTTCAGATTATCTTTGCCAAATCGGCCGGATACGGAAACAGGCAATTTTAAATTTGCATAAAAAGGAAGGAACTCATGACCAGCCAGCGCCCTGAAAAGGGTAAAAAAACGTATCATAAACCCGAAATCAAAGTAATTGATCTGGCAGCAGAGGAAGTCCTGGCAGTGGGATGTAAAACCCCTACCACTGTTCCTGCCGGTTCATCCCCCGGCCCCGGCTGTCTGGCCCAAAGCTGTCTTCAGCCCGGTTCCTGATCCGGCATGCGATGCATCATGGATGAATTATGCTTCAATATGTGATTGCAGGTGTTAAACTGGACATTAGATCCGGGCCTGATGTTATAATTCGGGAAAGAAATGCCGTGCTGGAGAATTTTTTAGTTACGGGATACCGGCCGTCAGGTGACCACCGAATTCAGATTGAAATCACGGATGATCCAATAGCAGATGTTGATCCGGAAAGTGTTTTGTTTGATGCGGATGCCGTTTGGTCTATTTTTCGGAATAACCATTATTATCGAATTCTTTCGCATCCGCCGGCCGTGCCGGACCCTTTGTGGGATGCCCGGTTTGATCTTGATTTTTCTTTTGGCAGAATCTCTTGCGGTAACCGGTTAAAAGAGATCAGTAACGGTCAGTTGATTTTGTACAATCCGGTTGTGTACCCTCTGGATCAGATTCTGATGATGCATTACCTGGCAAAAAATCGTGGAATGCTGATTCATGCCGCCGGCTGGTGCATAAATAATTCGGGCTGGATTTTTGCCGGAAAATCCGGTGCCGGCAAAAGTACGATCTCAAACCTGATTGTCAGGCAAACAGGAACAACCTTTTTAAGTGATGATCGTATTATTGTTCGGGAAGGGAGCGATAGATTTTTAATGTATGGCACCCCCTGGCCGGGCGATGCAGGGTATGCCGTCAACCAGTCGGTTCCCTTAAAGGGGTTTTTTTTTCTCGGCAAGGGAACCCGGAATAATATTCAAAAGCTGAAACCTTTTGATGCCATTGCCCGATTGATGCCGGTGGTGTCAGTCCCCTGGTATGACCGGGAAAAGGTGGCTCTCTTGATGGATTTTTGTGATGTATTGATGAAAAACATTCCTATGTATGAATTGACTTTTGTACCGGATAAAACAATTGTGGATGTGCTTGAAAAGTTTATTGATAAACAGTCTTTCTGAATATCAGCAGGAATTGAAATTTTTGAAACACCCATTACAACCGATGAAACTTTTTTCTGAATTGCTTGAAGACGGCTACGAACTCAGGCTGCAAGTGACCGGTGCCAGTATGTTGCCTTTTTTAGAGGCCGGCAGTTATGTAACCCTTTGCCGGATTCCGGTATCAAAATTAAGGATCGGGGATATTATTTTTTTTCAATGTGATGACGGGTCATTTAAATTACATCGGCTGATTCGCGTAAAAAATAAAAAGTTTATTACCAAAGGTGATGCCCTGCGTGCTTTTGATCCGCTGTTTTCTAAAGATGATTACAAAGGAAAGGTGATCCGTATTGAACATTTTCGGTTTTGCGGTATGACCTTTCAAAATATGGATCTCGGTTCTATTCGTCTGCTAAATTTCTTGATTGCAAAATACCAGCAGATAAAAACATATCTCATATTCATGTCTATCGGATTAAGGTCAAAACCGGCAAAAACACTCTCATAGTAATAGCCTGCCATCTATCTCCTGATAATTTTCGCCCTGCTTTTTTAGTGAGTCTTTAGTAATGGTTCCATACGACAAGTTGGAATGCATGCGTCATTTTGTCATTTCTTGTTTAACTATCTGTTTTAAAATAATAAAAAATATAATAAAGAAGAGCCTATGACAGATTGTCGCCTGTTTCTTGTCATGTAGATGTTGTGGTAAGTGGATTGTTGTAAGCTTTTTTAATTTTTTTTATTAATAATTTCAGGTTGTAATGGGGTTTTTAAGTTGTTGGCAACTTTTTTATGCAAATCTGGCAGATGTATTGTAACTCATGTGTAGTAAAGACGGGAAAAAAGCATTGTTTTTCATTTACTGCAAAGCATAACACGGGAGGCAGCATCATGAATAAAAGAATATTAACAAACAAAATCTGGATGGGGGTTTTTACAATTCTGATGATTTTTTCTTTTGCAAAACACATAATTCCGGGGACATGATACATAATTATTTATATCTGGTTCCCAAGGACCGTGGGAACGAGTGCAAATGAAGTTAAATTGCGGAGCGGAGCGACATTATTATTCGATGTTCGACGTTCATCTTTTTTATAAATGCACCCTGCAAAACAGAAAACTGACTTCTGATACCTTGAATCGCCGGATTACGCGCTCACGCGCTAATCCGGCCTACAATCCGGCACTTGACACCTCTGAAGCATGGCGCCTGATCTTAATCCTGCATGTTCAGCGACTCTCCTCCCGGAATTCCCAGTTCCCGGGCTCGCAGAACCCGCAGCAGAAGCTTGTCGCTCCGGGTTTTGGGGAGCTTGTCTAAAAAGACAATTTCCCGGATGACAATATCCGGCGCCAGGTTGCCCTTTAAAAATGCCTTGATTTCATAATTTAAGCGCGTGGACTGGATATATCCTTTTTTAAGGGTGATAAATGCCTTTAAATAGGAGATCCCTTTGCCGGGTTCGCTGCCTTTTGAAATTACGGCCGCTTCTGCCACTGCCGGGTTGATACACAAAACCTGTTCAATTTCAAACGGGCCGATGACCTTGTCGCCGCCGGCTTTTAACAGATCATCATTTCTTCCCTGGTGGTAAAAATATCCTTCTTATCTGGTTCCCACGGTCCTCTGTGGGAACCCATACCGGATTTCAGTGTCTTTTTACTGTTGAAAAATTCAGCAATTAATAAATTGTAGCGTTTTAACTTACATTTCGCACTTTTGAAGCAAAAAGTTTTTAATTTTGTATTTTGGCCCATGTAGCATTTTTCAAATATCCTATTCAGCAGCAAGACTTAAATATACGGAGGGAGGGACACCCAACAGGCGTAATACCTC
>JAJRPH010000179.1 GCA_024280875.1 Deltaproteobacteria bacterium
ACTGGGAGATCCGTTTATACGTGTCGAAAATCTGGGAGGCTGCTAATGGATCAACCTTTCATTCCGTCATTTGCCATCCTCGGGCATCCCAATGAGGGAAAATCCTCTGTGGTCTCAACCCTGGCGGAAGACGACAGCGTCCGCATCAGCCCGATTCCGGGAGAAACCCGCAAATGCCGTGAATATCCGGTCATCGTGGACGGGAAAAAGATCATCCGGTTTATCGATACACCGGGTTTTCAACAGCCCCGGCAGTCCCTAAAATGGCTGACAGAATATTCAGGACCTGACCGTCAGATGCTTTCCGACTTTATCGCTGCACACAACTCAGCCCCGGACTTTGCCGATGAATGTGAACTGTTTTCTCCACTGGCAGACGGTGCCGGTATTATTTTTGTCGTGGACGGCTCACGCCCCGTGCGGCGAATTGATAAAATGGAAATGGAAATCCTTCGTCTGACCGGCCTGCCGAGAATGGCGGTGATCAACACCAAGGAAAAGAACCGGGCGGAATTTCTGGAAGACTGGAAGTCCGAGGCCCGAAAAAATTTCAACACCATCCGTATGTTCGATGCCCACTGTGCCACCTATGCGGAGCGGATTGATCTTTTGGAAAGCCTCAAAAACATCGATCAGGAATGGCAGCCCCAGTTAGAAGAAGTAGTTTCCGCATTCAAGCAGGACTGGCAACACCGAATCGATGATACGGTCAATATAATGATGGAGTTACTCTTAGACGTTTCCCGGCATACGGTGAAAAAAACCTGCCAGGATGAATCTCAAATTCAGATGATTAAAAAACAACTTCAGGAACAATACAAAAGCGATATTGACCGATTTGAAAAAGCCGCACACAAAAATATCCGGAAACGCTTTAAACACAATATTTTTAATTATGAGTTGCCCCCCCATTCAATTATCCATGAAGACCTGTTCTCCAAAAAATCATGGCGGATTTTAGGGCTCAAGCAATGGCAGCTGGCTGCAGCCGGTGCAGCGGGGGGGAGCGCCGTCGGCGCAAAAATCGACCTGGCAATGGCCGGGCAGAGCTTAGGGCTCTTTACGGCCATCGGCGGCCTGTTGGGCGGGGGCTCAGCCGCTTTCGGCGCCAAACAGGCCACCAGGACAAAAGTCAAAGGACTACCCCTGGGCCGCATAAAAATCCAGGTGGGGCCGATGAAAAACGAACAGATTCCTTATATCCTTCTTGACCGGGCTCTGATCTATTTTTCCCATGTCATAAACTGGGCGCACAGCCGCCGGGACCAGTCTGATACGCTCCGATTTGGAACAGTTACTCCCCAAAAAGGCTTCACATCGCAATGGGATGGGCCTTCGAAAAAACTTTTCAGCCGTTTTTTTAAAACCGCTCAAAAAGGGGACTGGATAAAAATTGCGGCCGCAAAAACTCAGTTGACGGGCCTTCTTGTCAGGATACTCAAAGACATCTCGGAATTAAAGCAGCCGGCAGAGTAAAATTACACGGTAATCTTCCAGCAACGATGGATTGTTTTCTTTTTGCTGATATAGTCCTCCGGAATTGTAAGAGACGTGATTTCAGCTACATCCGAAATCGCCAGCGCCTCCATCCGGGGTTCAAAACTCTGGTGATTGGTTGAAAAAAAGATCAGGGCCCCGGGTCTCATTAATGCCACCACCCCGGAAAGCAGTTTCGGGTGGTCCTGTAATATGTCGAATTCCACTTTCCGATTTCGCGTGGTGGAATAAGACGGCGGGTCCACCACCGCCAAATCGAACACGCGGTTTTCTTTCTTTGCCTGTTTCAAAAAATCGAATGCATGGGCCTGGATCAGTCGATTTCCCTGTTCCGGGATGCCGTTTAAATCCATGTTTTCCCGGGTCCATGTAATGGCGGTATCAGACCGGTCCACGGATGTGGTGGTTCGTGCTCCGCCTTTTGCCGCATAGCATGAAAAGGATCCGGTATAGCAGTAAAGGTTTAAAAAATCTTTGTCCTCAGCGATTTCCCTGATCATTAGGCGGGTATTTCGATGATCTGAAAAAAGACCGGTATCAATGTAATCATAGGGGTTGACATAAAATTTTAGATCCCTTTCAGACATGATGATCTTTTTATTGGTGGTATCGATCCGTTCATATCGTTTACCGTCCTGCTTGCCCGCGCGCCGTTCTTTCAAGTGAACATTTTTACGGGGCACATCCAGAATTCCCGCTACAGCCTCCCCCATCATGGGAAGCCACTCAGGAGTGGACTGGTTGCGTGTGTATTCGGCAATCACCAGGTGGCCGGCATACCAGTCCACAGCCGCTCGTATTTCCGGAATATCCCAGTTATAGAGCCGGAACACGTCAATATTCTGCCGGTCAAACCGCTTGCGCAGGTGATTATAGGTCTTCTTCACTTTATTAGCCAGCATTTGCGCCTGGTTCTCGTATTTTGCCGCAAGTTTTGAATCAAGCATTGATATTCATCATCTCCTGTTATTTCAACGATATTCTTTTAATTGGTCTTTAACCTTTGAATACTATTACAAAAATTTATCTCAATGGCAAATGAATAAACTTCGAACATAATTTCTTGATATTTGTTGCCTGATTTTCTAATATAGATTGATTTAAACCTGAAAAACTTCGAATTCTCTATGGTTATTCCATCTATCCACTTTCCGAAACCACCTGCTCGGTTCATTCTTGTTCTTTTAATTGTTTAATAAAAATGATCCGTTTCAATAATCTATGGGGAAAAGACGATGAAACTGACGCATTTAATTTTATTACCGGTCCTTTTTTTTGCATTTACAATTTTTGCTTACATGGGAAAGGGGGGTTGTGAAGCCATGGAATTAAATTCACCGAACTTTCAACACGAGACGGAAATCCCGAAAAAACACACGTGCGACGGCGCCGATATTTCTCCAGCCCTTCAATGGTCGGGCGTTCCCGAAGGCACTCAAAGCTTTGTGCTGATCGTGGATGACCCGGATGCGCCTGACCCTGCCAACCCCAAAATGACCTGGGTGCACTGGGTGCTTTACAATATCCCGGCATCTTCGACCGCCCTGCCCGAAGGACTTACGGCAACAGATCTGCCGAAAGGCGCGTTAAACGGAATCAACGACTGGAAACAGACCGGGTTCGGCGGGCCCTGTCCGCCCATCGGCACCCACCGGTACTTTCACAAGCTTTATGCCTTGGATGTTGTTCTTACGGATCTCAAAAGCCCCACTAAAAAAGAGCTGGAACAAGCAATGAACGGGCATGTGCTGGAAAAAACGGAGCTTGTGGGTTTATATCATAGGTGATTCTATTTATTTTTCGTTAAATCAAGTTGACAGGGAATAATATTATCAATTTTGTTCTGCTTTATTTTTTCTTCCAAAACCGCCAGCATGTTCGTCGACATGTCCACTGCTAAAACCTGCTTAAGCCGGGGGGCCAGGGCCATGCCGATCAGTCCGGTCCCGCACCCGAATTCCATGGCACGCATTGTTTTTGAAAGATTTACCTGCTTTATGATGGCATTGGAAATCCCACGGGCC
>JAJRPH010000180.1 GCA_024280875.1 Deltaproteobacteria bacterium
ATAAAAGCACAAACCCGAATGCTTTTAGGATTAAACAATTCCAAATGTTTAATAAATTTTGTCATGGTCAAACCGGTATCAATGATATCTTCCACAACCAAAACATCCTTACCCTTTAATTCAGAAGAGATATCACTTCGCAGATGAATGACACCGGATGACGAATCACTTTTTCCGTAACTCGAAAATTGAATAAAGTCAATCTCAACCGGAATCGTTAAACGTCTTGCAAGATCTCCTAAAAAGATAAATGCGCCTTTGAGAACACCGATTAAAATTAGTTGTTTGTCCTTATAATCCTCAGAAATTTTTTGCGCGATTGAACCGATTAACTGGTCAATTTCTTCTTCTGTAAGAATTGGTATTAATTCCGGCATATTTTTTTTAATCACTGCGTACTTTTCTTTAATGGTTCAAAAATACACCTATTGAAGATAAAACCTGAACAAAAAGAGCCTCTATTTTTATCTTTCGCTCATTGCGAAGATGGCACAACGACAAGCAATCTCACTAAAGCCAAGGGATTACTCCGCCGTTCATTCCTCTCTCCTCGTAATAACTACGTGAATTTAGGATTTTTTGTTCAATCGCTGTAGTATCTCCTCTCTCCCCTGAGAAATGATCCACAAACGCATTAATAACAGAACCCTTATATATTGAACCTATGCTTTTGTCAATAAATTTACTGGATTCCTGAGATCGATAATTTTAAATCGGATCAAATAAATTTTTTTGGTCTATATCACTTTGTCCCGGTTTTATCTATCAGGCTGTTCAAAAACTATTGCGCTTGTCAATTCGGCTCAAAGTGCTCATTTACAAGAGAAAACTCTGCTTTTTCGCCGAATTTTGCCTTGTCTTGACTGCGCTCTGACGTTTTTCAACAACCTGCTATATTATGATTTTAATATATTCCTTCTTAGACATAAAAATCCCGGTACGCTGAAAAAAGGGTTATCAATTAAAGATTGATGATCTTGTAAAAAGCCATATCCGGAAGGCAAAAAAAACTCCAAATTCAATATAGTGCACATTTTAAGAATTATATCTACATAAAAAAGGCCGGCAGTCAGAATCAGATCTGACTGTCGGCCTTTATAGGCTGTTGAAAGCTTCAGGAATGACGCCTGAACGTCTTTTATAATACCCTATAATCCTTCCGTGGCAAGACTTTCAATGATTTGTTTTTGTTTTTTATTCAATTTCTTTGGCATGGCCACCTGAATCTCGACATACAAATCCCCCTTGCCGCTTCCTTTCATGTGGGGAATGCCGTTTCCTGCAAGTCGCATCTTGCTTTTATGCTTTATTCCCGGCGGAATTTTTAAGCTGAGCTGCTTTCCGTTCAACGTCGGAACCTGAATCTGTGTACCGAGCAAAGCGTCGGTTAGCTTTATTTCCCTGTTTAAATACAAATCAAAATCCTTAAGTTTAAAATTGGGATCATCAATAATTTTGGATTTTATGTAAAGATCTCCAGCTGGCCCGCCATATGGGCTTGGCTGCCCGCGCCCGGCTATGCGCAATTTTTTACCCGTGATCATTCCTTTGGGTATTTTAACGGTTATTGTTTCCGTGCCGCCTGAAGGATTCTGGAATGACAGGTTTTTTGATGTTCCGGTGGCGATATCGGAAAGTGTGAGAGAAATTTCATATTCCAGATCCGAGCCTTTAACCGGGGCTGCCTGCTGCTGTCTTCCGCCGCCGAAGTTAAATATGGATTCGGGGTTAACCGAAAATCGTTTTCCGCCGCCGCCCATCTTTCTACCGCCGGAAAAAGATGCTCCACCAAAACCGAATTCCCTTAAAATATCCTCTATGTTGGAACCCCTGAAAATATCTTCCTGAGAAAAATGCTGTTGAAAGCCATCGGAACCATAAGTATCATATTTTTTACGCTTTTCCGCATCACTTAAAACAGCATAGGCTTCGCTGATCTCTTTAAATTTTTCCTCTTTTGCCTTGTCTCCAGATGCGTGGTCAGGGTGATATTTCAATGCCCGCTTTCTATATGCTTTTTTAATATCACCAGCGCTTGCACCTTTGCTAACGCCAAGACTTTTATAATAATCTTTTTGGGCCATTTTATCGAGTCCCTGTCTTCTTTCCTTAATTTAAAATCTTTCCTAAACCACCTGATTAATACTTTAAAAAAATAAGACGAATTTCGGAAATGTCAAGAATCATACCGGATTAAGCGCTTATCGGTATCTTAAAAGATCGAATTAAAGACCGGACCTGGCTTTTAGTGCGATCATCAAAATAGAAAGGGCCACCGGGGTCATTCCGTCAATCCGGGATGCCTGCCCCAGCGACTGCGGGCGGACCATCGACAATTTTCCCTTCAATTCATTGGATAACCCGTGAAGTGCCAGAAAATCGAAATGTTCCGGTATTTTTTTATCCTCAAGGTCCTTGAACTTTTTTATTTCCTTTAACTGCTTTTGAATATATCCTTCGTATTTTACTTCAATCTCTACTTGTCGAACCACCCGCTTGACCAAAAGCGCATCCGCCGGCGAAAAAGTGTTCACCAGTTCATAATCCAGCTCACTCCGCTTGAGCAACTGATCCAGATGTACTCCATTATCAATGGGTTGGGAATCATGATCCTTCAAATAACTATTCACTTCCGGGACGGGTTTGACCACCACCTTCCGGACCCGGCTGATCTCATCATAAATCTGTTTTCGGCGTTCTTTAACATCTTTGACAGTATCCGCATCGACCAGGCCAAGATCATGACCAATTTCCGTTAACCGAAGGTCTGCATTGTCTTCCCGAAGCATCAGCCGGTATTCCGCCCGTGACGTAAACATCCGGTACGGTTCAATGGTTCCACGCGTGACCAGATCATCCACCATCACCCCCAGATACGCTTGGGATCGACCCAGCGAAAACGCCGGACGCTCCTGAACCCGGCACGCCGCATTGATGCCAGCCCACAATCCTTGGGCGGCCGCTTCCTCGTAGCCGGACGTGCCATTGATCTGTCCGGCCATGTATAGCCCGGTTATTTTTTTTGTTTCCAGTTTTGGCGAAAGATGCACCGGATTCACATAATCATATTCAATGGCGTACGCCGGCCTCATGATTTCCGCAAACTCAAGCCCTTCCACGGAATGAACCATTTCCAGCTGGATTTCCATGGGCAGACTGTTGCCAAGACCGCTGGCATAAATTTCATCCGTATCAATCCCTTCAGGTTCAAGAATCAACTGATGACTGTCCCGGTGCGGAAACTTCATTACTTTGTCTTCAAACGACGGACAGTATCGTGCCGATGTACCGGTTATCTGCCCGCTGTAAAGCGCGGATAATTTGATATTTTTCTGCACAATCTCAATAGTATTTTTCTCAATACGGCCGATATAGCTGGGCTGCTGAGGCATCTCAAACCCTTGAGAAGAAAAGGAAAACGGTTCTGCCGGAAGGTCGCCGTCCTGGCGGGACATTTTTGAAAAATCAATACTTGCACGATGCAGTCTAGGCGGTGTGCCGGTTTTCAACCGGCCCAGAGTAAACCCCAGCTTTCTCAGGCTTTCAGCAAGGGAATACGACGCAAATTCCCCGGCTCGGCCCGCTTTAAAAGACCTTGACCCAATATGAACCCGGCCGCTTAAAAAGGTGCCGGTTGCCAGGACCACTGTTTTTGCCTCAAACCCGTAACCCGTGTAATCCATGATACCTACGACCCTGCTGTCCTCCACCACCAGTTCATCCACCCGAGCCTGCTTCACATCCAGATTAGGCGTTTGTTCAATCACTGATTTCATAACCATGTGGTAACGGTTTTTATCATTCTGGGTTCGGGAGGACTGGACCGCCGGACCTTTTTTAGTATTTAACTTGCGAAAATGAATAGCGGTTTTATCCGTTACTTTTGCCATCTCTCCGCCTAACGCATCGATCTCCTTGACCAGTTGTCCCTTTGCCATTCCGCCGATCGACGGACTACACGGCATGGCCGCTATTTTATCAAGATCAATTGCCAGCAGCAGAACTCTACAGCCCATTCTGGCAGCCGCCAGCGCCGCTTCACACCCGGCGTGACCGGCCCCAACAACAATGACATCATATTTTGTTGGATAAACAGACATATATCTATACTTTCAAACTTAATAAACCTGTAAAAATCAGATTTAGATGGCAAAGAAAAAAGCTTCAAATGCAAGGCGCACAAATTCTGAGGAATGAGGCGTAGCTCGCCTACTCCGCAGAGACGAGGAATGCCGTGCAACACAGAATTTGAACTTTTTAAGAAGCCATCTTGTAATCATTGCGATAAGCGCCATACCTATGATATGGCATACCAGAAAATGCAAGAAATTTAAAACCTGAATTCATATCTTTTCCACATGGATTAATCAATACCTATACGCGATTATGAAAAACAGATTTTACGATTTAAATACTTATTTTAAAGACATTTTCGGACACCGGGTGCATAAAATCACCGTTGATGCGGGAATGTCCTGCCCCAACCGGGACGGAACTCTTTCCACAGACGGATGCATTTACTGTAACCAAAGCGGATCCGGAACCGGTTTTTTTCAAAAAGGTATATCCGTTAGCGATCAGATCTTAAACGCCAGAAAATATGTCATAAAGCGCTATAAAGCCAAAAAATTCATTGCCTATTTTCAAGCATATACAAATACTTATGCGCCAATTGACCAGCTTAAACAACTCTATAATGAAGCTTTGGCCGTTGAAGACGTAGCCGGCCTTTCCATCGGCACCCGACCGGACTGCGTCAATGAGGAACTTCTGACACTTTTACAGGGGTATGCGCAAAACTATCTGATTTGGATAGAATACGGCCTTCAGTCCATCCATGACAAAACGCTTTGCCTAATCAACCGGGGCCATGACTTTAACGCCTTTCAAAAAGCGATTTCAGCCACGCAAAACAGGGGCATCAACATCTGCGCCCATGTAATCCTCGGCCTTCCCGGTGAATCCAAAAAGCAAATGATTGAAACCGCAAAAATCCTATCTCAAATGGGGATTGACGGGTTAAAATTTCATATGCTGTATGTGATCAAAGGGACAAAAATGGAAGCCATGTTTGCTCAGGGAGCATACACATGCATGACCCAGGAAGACTATGTTGATATTTTGTGCGAATTTCTGACATATATTCCTGAAAACATGGTGATTCAGCG
>JAJRPH010000181.1 GCA_024280875.1 Deltaproteobacteria bacterium
ATCCATAAGTCTTCCGGTTGTTACAGATAAACAAGTGGCGGTATGTAAAAAAAAATTCTTTAATGTCGTGGATAATTCATCATATTCTTCTTTTAAATCTATTAGATCGATTTCTTCTGTCTGAAAATCATCAGAAACAAAGACCTGAGCAGAGTGAGGTTCGTGCGAAGTACTTAGAAATGAGATATTTCCGATAATATCATCCGGATTTAACTGGCACAATTCCAAAAACTGATCGCTGATTTTTATTACGACGACCGCGTTGCCTTTTAAAATTTTAAAGATTATTTCATCCGTTTTTTCTGAAAAGCTGAATTGTTTGAGTTCCCCCATACTCTTAAGAACTTTAATTTTTTTGAAATGCACGTTTGCGCAAATCATTGTAGCTTGTTTCATTCGATTTTCTATTGAAAATATGACTTGTTTAAAAGTCTCAGATATTTTGGAAAATTCTTCCAAAATCCTGTGATAATCCAGTACGCCGAGCTGGACACTTGTAACTGCGGTGACAGTTGCACTCCTGACATTACTTTTTTCTTTCAAAGAACTGATACTGCCGATAAAAGAGCCTTCGGTTAGTTTATTAATCACCACAGGACCTTCCGGCAGTAAACGGACAACTTCAACCGTACCCTCTATGATCACCCATAGCCAGTTGCCATATTTTTCCTGGACAACGACTTCCTGACCAGCAGAAAATTCATCTTCGTCAACAATATAAAGATAATCAACAAGCGGACCTTTTATTATCGGAATACCGGATTCATCTTTAACATCAAGGTTTGATTTTTTTGACGAACCCTGCCCTATTGTTTTGATTAACCCGTCATCAAGCATCCGCAACCCGTCAAGAATTAATTCCATCCGGTTTTTTTGAATTGTTCGGCGGTGCAGTATCTTTTCATCACTGAATTCAAAATCCGCATCCAGCCAGCCGAAAAATAAATTTAAAACGTCCTGGCCTTTTTGATTCTGGAATTCTGCATCCACCGGGTTTCCGTCAATGAGAAAGATAAAACCGGGCTCTTCAGCGTGCATACTGGTTAGCTTAAGAATACCGGTACTACCGGATCCGCCGAGAAGTTGAAGCAGTTCACCAAAATTCAGAAAATTCAGATTACCTTTTAATACGATATTCTCGCTCATCATTTAACTTTTTTGTGCCCATTTAAATTCGTTTTGGAGCGACTGTAATGTCAGTTTAAGTATCTGATTCAATGTGTTGCCGACCCCCTGCCCGGATAATGCGCTGGCGGAAGAAGAAGGAACTTTCAGTTGCCTATTCAGTTCGTGTTCCATTTTCTTAAGAGACATGACCGGTAAGCCCTTTTTCTCAAGATCCCGTTTATTATATTGAAGCACAAGTGGAATTTTGCGAATACTCAACCCCATTTTTAACAGGTTTTCATGAAGGTCCTTTAATGAAACCATATTTTTCTCACGCCGGATCGAAAGAGAGTCGGCAACAAACACGATGCCGTCAACTCCTTTTAAAACAAGTTGACGAGTTGCTTTATATTTCACCTGACCGGGAACAGTATATAATTGGACCTTAACATCACATCCTTTAATCTTTCCTAGACCAAGGGGCAAAAAATCAAAAAATAAAGTCCGGTCACCTTCGGTATCAATAGAAATCATTTTACCGGTCACCTGCCTTTTAAACGCCTTGTGAATATATTCAAGATTGGTCGTTTTACCACTTCGACCCGGTCCATAAAAAACAAGCTTGCATTCAATTTGCCGATTTTTCAGATTGATTACCGCCATTATCAACTCCCTAAAAAGCCATATTGAAATTTAAATTTTCACAGAATCTGATTATCGTTGAATTATCATCATTTATGAAACAATTTTAATAATTTTGATTTCAAGGCTGTAGTCACCTTTTTTCGGACCCGCATCGATTTCATTTTTCGATGAGACATAGCCTTCACCTGAAAAAATGGCGACCGGAGAATAGAACACAATTTCCTTGAGCAGATCGCCTGGGTTGATACTGGCAATCAGATCCTTTTCTCTTCTGGAAATTATCATCCGGATATATTTTCCCGACTGGAAGCTGATTTCCAGTTCAATTCTTTCGCCTTCTTTCGGGCCTCTTGGTAAAATAAACCGGATCGCGCTAATATCTAATATCTCATCATCATCTATTTCAGAATCAGGTTCAACGGTCCGTTGTGATTCGAGTTCATCTATTTCGTGATCTGCCCCTGCTTTGTCAATCAGTCCATTAAAATAGCTTTGTATGGCTTCTGCTTCCGCAGGAGGAAATAATTTACTTTTACGCCATTTTTGATAAAGGGAAACAGCATAATCCGTATAATTTTGTTGAACCCAGCACCAAAGAATATTTTTTGCCGCTTCAAAACGGAGTTTGTCATATTCAAGCAACCGGTTCAATTCTTCAATTGCCTTATCATATTGTCCGAACTTGGCCAGTGCGATGGCACCCCCCAAAGCGGAAGACCCTTTTGCCTCCGGGTCATCGAAACTAAACATTTCTTTCATGAGCGATTGAGCGTCTTCGGTGGCTTCAAGCGTTGTTTTCGGTCCATCCAATTTTTGAAACTTTTTGCTTGCCAGATCGATCTTTAATGCAATTTGTTTAAGAATTCCCTGACGGTTTCTAATATTAGGTGTTGCTTTAACAAGACCTTCAATTGATTTATATTTTTCAAGCGCTTCTGCCAGCAATCCGTGTGAATTGTAGAGTTCCGCCTCCTTGTAATATTTTTTAATTTTATCCCCAAGATTCATCTGGTGTGCCCCGGTTAAAATTTACTATAATTTATGTTCTATAACATATTACGGCTCTGGATTGTACAAAAAACTGAATAATATATCAATAATACCTAACTGTTCTTTCATTGCTATTTTTATTTACCGGACAATTCGCTCTTAATTGCCAGTCCAAGTTTTTCAATCGTATATGGTTTTTTTAAAAATTGACCAGCGCCTAATTTCTGTGCGGCCTTTACATCTTCATTGATTGAAAAGCCGCTAGCAATAATTGCTTTCTGACCGGGAAAATATTTTAGTATGTGTTTATATGTTTCAAGGCCGTTCATTCCAGTGGGCATTATCATATCGAGCAGTATTAGATCAAATGAACTTTTCCTGATTTTTTCAACCGCTGCTTCCCCGCTTTGAACTTCGACGGTTTTATAGCCAAGGGCATTTAACATTTCACAGGCAATCTCTCTTTGATTTTTTTCATCGTCAACAACAAGAATATCTTCCCTGTTTCCCAGATATTCATCAATAGATATTTTTTTTAATCGGTCCTTGATGCTCTCAAGGGTAATCGGAAAATATACGTCAAAACTGGTGCCACCCGGGCTGCTTGTTACGACGACATATCCATTATGATCCTGAACCGTATTCCAGACAACGGTTAGCCCCAGACCGGTACCGCTTCTGCCCATCACTTTCTTGGTGTAAAACGGTTCAAATATCCTATCAATTTCTTCATCTGAAATACCGCTGCCGGTATCAGATATTGATAAAACCGCATAATCACCAACCTGCACGTCATTATAAGCCCGTAATGGACGGTTTAAATAGCGGTTCGCTGTTGAAATAATAATCCTGCCCTCTGTCTCAATTGCTTCTGCAGCATTTGTCACCAGATTCATTATACTTTTACGGACATGCAATCGGGAAGCATTCATATTGAGCAAATCAGGGCTCAAGTCGGTTTTAAGTTGAATATTGGCTTCCTGCAATTTAAGTTTATAAAATTCAGGCGAAATTAAATATTCTTTAACAATGCTGTTTAAGCTGAGTACCTCTTTGTTACTTGCAATGCCTCTTGATATTGTTGTCAGATCATTGACGACCGCTGCGGCCCTTTCACCTGATTTCTGAATAACCTTCAACGCCTTGCGTGTTTTTTGATCAAGGCCTTCATTCATCAGCAATAATTCAGGATAACTGACAATTCCGGAAAGGATATTGTTCAAGTCATGGGCAACACCACCGGCAAGAAGCCCCAGAGCTTCCATTTTTTTAGATCTGGCCAGTTTTTCGCGTAATGACTGAGTTTCAACTTCAGCCGCTTTCCGGACCGAGACATCCCGGACAACCGAAACAAAGACATTGTTCCCGTAATAAATCATTTCCCTGGTCTGAACAATTAATGGAAAAGATGCGCCGTCTTTTCTTAATCCCAATATTTCAAGAAAAGTCGTCAGCCTTGAAATTATTTCAGGTTTAAACATTTCTCTGAATTCAGGCGAAATTATACTGATAAATGGCAGTTTCCCAATAACATCTTTACGGTTATACCCGAACATTTTTAGAAATTGATTATTGACCTGGAGTAAAATACCGTTGCCATGGATAGCAATCGCTTCCAGTGCGACTTCGGATAATTGACGGAACCGGTCTTCGCTTTCACGTAACGCCTGGATTGATTTTTTTAAATTTGTCACATCTCTGAAATTCATCACTGAGCCGGAATTTTTACCGCTGTATATTAAGGGACGGTAAACCTTCTCGAAAACTCTGCCATCTCTCAGATATAATTCTTCAGATATTACTTTCCCGGTTTTAAAATTTTTTGAATGAAAAATTTCAAGTTTTTTTAATTGATCTTGCATAAAATTGATCAATACCGCCACACGATCTTTAGACTTAAATGCTTCGGGCATTCTCCACATTTGGTAGAATCGATCATTCACGTTGATGATGTAGCCATTGTTATCAAATACTAAAATCCCGTCTGACGAAGCTTCAAAGGTAGCTCTTAACTGCGCTTCATTGTCACGTATCGCTGATTCAATTTTTTCCCGTGCACGGACTTCAAAACCAAGCTGCCGGTTGATATCAACAAAGGAATCTTCACGTCGACTAACCTGTGCCGCCATAAATTTAAAATCAGAAATAATGGATTGTATTTCTATTTGTTTAAATTGCTTAAACTCATATCCGTAGTTTCCGCGAGATATCTGGTTGATGCCCTGAATAAGGGCGTTAAGGGGTTCTTTCACTAATAGGCGGATTAATACAGCGGTTAAAAAAACCAAAGACAGAATAATTAACAGCAGAGTGATAATATTAGATATCAAAAGATGTCGCAGGTTTTTTTGATAAAAACTACGGGTCAGGCCAAACTTGACGTCCCCGATACTTTTCCCGTTATGACGAATTTCAAACTCACGAAAAATTAAATCCGGTTCATTGTATTTTGATTTATTAAAAATATCCTGATTATAGGCAAT
>JAJRPH010000009.1 GCA_024280875.1 Deltaproteobacteria bacterium
ATTCTTTTTGATAATGGGGCAGTTTTAAGTATTCCGGCCGAAAATTATGTCCCCACTCGGAAATACAGTGGGCCTCGTCAATAACCAATAGAGAAATCCTCATGTTCTGCAGGTGGTATCGGAATCGTTCATTTTTGAACCGTTCAACAGAGATCATCAGGATTTTTAACTCCCTGTTTTTGGCCCGTTCAAAAATTCTATTGGTTTCTTCCCGGTTCAGGGTCGAATCTAGGCGGGCGGCAGGAATATGGTGCGCGATCAGAAAGTCCAGCTGGTCTTTCATCAAAGATAGCAGCGGGGATACTACCAGGGTCATCTCCGGCAGCAGCATGGCCGGCAACTGGTAACACATGGATTTTCCGGCACCCGTGGGAAAGATGGCGGCCGCAGAGTTTCCGTCCAGTATCCTGGAAATAACGTCTTGCTGACCGTTTTTAAAAGCGCTGAACCCGAAATATTTTTGCAGTTCTTTTTTCGATATTTTTTTCCTGACTTTATTGTTTAGTGCCATTTGAAGAACTTAAGCCCTGCTGAAAAAAAGAAAATTCCAATGGATAAGAGAATGGCAGCAGGAAGTATAGCTTCAGTAAACCCGGCACCTTCAATAAAAATACTTCTCAATCCGTCCGCAAGCAGTGTCAGGGGCAGTTTTTGAATAAAGGGAATACTCCAGTCGGGGAAATTATAATAGCTGAAAAAGACCCCGGAAAGAACCATCATAGGCATGACTACTGCGTTGACCAGGCCGTTGCCGATTTCCGTATTTGACGTGCGGCAGGAAATAAAAATGGCGATTCCGCCGAATGCAATATTCCCGGCAATAAAAATAGTAAATAAACCGGCAAGGCTCCCTTCGATGGTGATATGAAAGACCAGCCAGGCAAAAAGAAAAAGCAGGGCGGATTCAATTAGGTTCATAGCGATTCTGACCGTCATCAGGGAAATCAGAAAGTAAGATTTTTTCATCGGCGTGGCAACCATTCGTCTCAGCAGTTTTTTGGACCGTTTGTCGATCATGCCGTAACTCATGCCCCACATGCAGGACATCATGACCCCCATTGCCATCAGTCCGGGCACCAGAAAGTCAATGTACCGGGTGCCATGAACAGTTAAGGGCTGAACGCTTTCAAGGTTTTCTTCAACCGGCGTGCCGTTTTGGGTGAAAAATTTCGACAGCTTCAGGTAGGAAAAATGGGCATCCGTGTTTAAGGGATCAAAATGGTATTCAATCCGGTTATTTTTTTCATCCATGATAATACTTAGGTTCCCACGTTTTAATAGAATCATGGCATGGTGCCATGTCGTTTTTTCAAAAATAAACGTGGTATCTCCAAGTTTTTCATTCGCCAGTGTGAGCTTATATAGCTGCGGTTTGCTGCCAACAGGTTTAATCTTATCCGCATGTTTTTCAAGAAACGCATGAATCGATAATTTGTTATTTGCGTTTTCCGTTACTGCCTGATCGTTTTCAATAACCGCCACATGCCGGACAATGCCGGTCTGACGGGTAAATGCAATGCCCAGTCCTAGTGCCATAAGAATGGGAAAAATAATGCCCCAAAAAATAACGGCCGGATGGCGGATAATTTCCTTGAAATGGGCCGATATTAGCTGGATCAGCTGTTTTTGTTGAATTAGTTTATTCATGTAAACGTCTGCCGGTCATGGTCGTAAATAGATCATCCAGTGTTTTTCGCCGGCATTCCAGGTGACGGAGCCGAAGATTGTTCTGGTTCAGTAAAGTTAAAAATTCAGGCAATTGCCTCTCTATCTGATTTAAAGCAATGATGCCTTTGTCCCGATTAGCACCCCACTGAATATGAAACCCCGATGGATTGCTTACCCTTTCAATGGCCAGGTTGGGTTCATCCAATGCAAATTCAATAATCTTTTCGTCGTTATCCTCTTTCAGCAGCTCCTCTAAGGAGCCCTGTTTCAGGATTTGTCCTTTGTCGATAATGATAATACGTTCGCATAGCTGTTCGGCTTCTTCCATGTAATGGGTGGTCAGTATCAGCGACGTTTGTGAGTGTTTTTTTAAATGCTGGAGAATCGACCAGATTTCCCGCCTTGCATTGGGGTCCAGTCCGGTGGTGGGCTCATCTAAGAGTAATATCTTTGGATCATTGAGCAGGGCGATGCCCAATGCCAGTCTTTGTCGCTGGCCGCCGGAAAGATTAACAACATAAGACCTGGTTTTTTCGGCAAGACCGATGATTTGGATTATTTCATTCACACGCTGTTTGCCCAGTTTATAGAAGCTGGCAAACAGCTTTAAGGTTTCGGAAACGGTCAGCCGGTCAATAAAATGGGTTTCCTGTAGCGAAAGGCCGATCATCTGATGGAGTTGCCTTTCGTTGCCTTTCCATTTCCTGCCCATGATGAGGATATCGCCGTTATCAGGTTTTTGAATCCCTTCGATCATTTCCATCAGGGTTGTTTTACCGGCGCCGTTGGGACCTAGCAAGGCTACGGACTGACCTTTGAATATCTGAAAATCAACGCCATTGACAGCCTGAACATTTTTAAAAGATTTGCAGACGTTTTTAACTTCTATGACCGGACTTGTTTTCATATCAGAAGGAAGCACTTTATCAGTCGCCCGGCGTCCATTTGAATTTCCAAAGGCTGGCGGCCCTGGCTTGTATCAAATACGTCTCCATTTTTCAGTGTGCCTGTATATTCCACACTGACAAACAGGTCTTTTTCAACTTTTACCATGAGATTCGCCTTATTATTAAAATTAAATATTTTGTAAATTTATGCATAAATCAGAATAAGTCAAGGCAGGCGGGAGTAAATAAAAATTACAGTTTGTCGTTATGGGTTGTGGTGTGGGCTTTATGTGTGGTGATTCGACATGACCGCATTTTGTGATTCAGCATGCACTTTGCCGTAATGTTCGAATATTGAAAAAAAAGCAAACCATTCCATTTGGCGTTTAAAACCACATCTATCATTTCAAATTGTAACTGTACCTGGGCTTCAAATGAAACTCTGAGCCGCTTTCTCTGGTTTTTATTTGTTTCATTTTGTCCTAAAATAGGGTGCTGATTTATCAAAAAAATAACAATTTATGTGGTGCATAGCGTAAATAATTAAATTAACTGCCATAAGTCGATTTTAAAATCAAGGTAAAATTGCTCGACAGATTATTTGATATAGTCCAATTTTGATTATATTAAATAAAATGGAGGCGAAGATGGATGACCAGCTGCTGTTTTTATTGTCAAAAGCACAATATAAATTAACAAATTATTTGAAATTACAATTCAAAGAACAGGGTGTTAATATCTCTCCGGGCCAGATTGGCATCCTTTTTTTACTGGAAAAACAGAATCTTCGGTCCATGAGTGAACTCAGCAATATCCTTGAAATTAATAATTCGGCGATTACAAGATAAGCAGTGTCATGGTCAGGATGACGGGAGATGAAAACGATAAAATTTTTTTCACGACAAACAATCGCCCTGAATTTTTTACTCAAACGAATTGAATATAAGGCCCGCCCTCCAGGCGTGGCCATTGAATGGAATTTTTCCCATCTGAGGCCTTTGTCGTTATGGATCTGATTCCAGTCCATTAACAGAATTTTTTCAAGAGTATTTTTTGTTGCAACAAAGTCCTCTTTTGAAAGGACAAACCATTCTTTTTGAAATCCCGAATAATTTAAATCAAGTTTGACCTTCACTATTTTTCCTCTTGATCTACCTTCTCAAAATCAGTTTCCTGAAGATCGTGTTTTCCCATCTATTTATCAAAAGCTTCCAGTCTTTTTTTATACTTTTCAGTATGAAAGATTTTTTCTGAATCCGGAATAAACTCACCTGATTTTATTTGAAGCACCCCTTCGGACAGCCTTTCAATTGATACAAGTTTACCAGCAAATTCTTTTGGCAGGGTTATTTGTGATTTTGATGATACTTTTCTGACTTCCATTTACTTTCCCCTTAAAATTATTGTAAGCGAAACCAAATTGTTTACTTTAAGAAAATAATAATATTTTATTTTCGGATTTTTAAGAAAATTTAAAAGACGAGGTCTTCGATAAAGTAAATCAGCTGGTTGAGATTCCGGCAGGGCCGTACTTCGTGACAATAAGCTTTATAAGTGCTCATCTCACTGTCACCGGTTCCCCAGAATTGTTCCGGTTCAGGGTTCAGCCAGATGACCCTGCGGCATTTGGATCGCATTTCATCTAAGAGCAATTCACAGGGGTTGTGATAGTTGGTGCGGGCATCGCCCACAATAATCAAGGTGGTTTTTTTGGTCAGGAGGTTGAGATGGTCACGGTGAAACTGGGTCAGCATTTCACCGTAATCCGTGTGCGCGTCAAAGTTAATGTCCGTA
>JAJRPH010000182.1 GCA_024280875.1 Deltaproteobacteria bacterium
AAAGTCCAAATTCTTTGTTGCGCTTCATCTTTCGTTTCTTCATGGTACGCTAAGTACAAATCATCACTCAGGATTTGCGCGCCTCAAATTTGGAGCTTTTTTCTTTGCCATCGGAATCTGACTTTTTACGAGTTTGTCAAACTTCTTTTTACATCACCATATTAATACCGTCTTCAAACCACTGGGCATAAATACTCATTCCCAGGACTTTGAGTTTACCATCGGCTGCGGCATTAAATGACGCATCTTTTTTTTTGCTTGTCATGACGGAAAATCCGGTTGCCGCATCTTCCCAGACCAACGCCACATCGTAATTTTCCTGATCACCGGGCATTGAGGACAGTTTGCCCTTATCAAAAACAAACAGCCTGGCCCGTTCACCGTCTTTGGTTTTTATCAGGATTTTTGCACTGATCTTGCTGATATACTTCTTGTACGCCTTGTTGGTCATAGAAGCGATTTTCAAAATATTATACAGCGCAAACAGCAGTACTGAAAATCTCATTGGCCCCTCCTTTAAAATTTTATTACTGTTTTCATCGCCCTGTGCTTTTGCTTATTCAAATTCACCTCAATCATTTTCTCATAGTCATCTAGCGCAAACTTATGGGTGACCAGGGTGTCTGCCTGAATTTTCCCGTTTTTCATCAAATCCAGTGCAATCTCAAATACATGTTGTTTTTTGTCGTTAAACACCACATCACCGTAAGCATACACCCCTTTGATGGTCTGCAATTTCAGCCACAAAGGAGTTAAATCCAGTTTCACATCCCCGCCGATCCCCACCACACTCAACGTCCCCATGGCAGTCATCAGCCGCATGCTTAAATTTAATGTTGATGAATGTCCCACTGTATCATAGATGCGATTGAACCCCCCCATGGGGATCTCCATGCCGAGCATCGGCTTATAAACTTTTGCCCCGGTGATCCTGGCAGTGCGCTTAAAAACATCCTTTGCCGGTATGACTTCATCCACACCTGCTTTTTTTGCCATATCCTCAGCAAAAGAAGACCGTTCAATGACCGAAACGCTGCATTTGGGAACCAGGGCCTTTATGGACTGAAGGACCAGGTTGCCAATCACGCCACCGCCGATCACCAGCACCGTATCATCTTCTTTCGGCATATTGTCGAATATTGTCTGCAATGCCACAGCCAGCGGTTCCGTCATTACCGCAGACTCAAGGCTCACTCCTTCAGGAACCTTATAAAGCTGGGACTTGTGGGCTGAAATAGTTGGTGCGAAACCACCGTTAACCCCGCTGTTGCTGCCTAAAAACATGCCCGGTGGGAGACTTCCTTCAGCAAAATTTTCACAATTGCCTGAGCGGCCGGCACTGCATGGACCGCATATCGGATCAATCCCCCGGGGCTCACATGTCAGTCCCGGATTGACGGCCACAATATCGCCTTTTTGAAACCCCTGCACACTGGCACCGGTTTCAATGATTTCACCGACAATTTCATGTCCGAGCACACAAGGGAAAGAGGTAAACGGAGATGCAGTGGGAGAGCCGTTAAGTAGGATCAGGTTCATGTCGCTGCCGCAAAACCCACAGTACAGGGTTTTAATCTTCACCCAGTCCGGGGTGAACAGTCTGGGGGCAGGAACTTCTGCGAGCTGAACGGTTTTAACCGGTCCCTTGTAAAACACCTTGCTACCGAAAAACGTGCGGAGTGTTTTGGCGGCAACAAATTGGGGAACATTGACATTAAACTGTAGCGCTTTCATCGGCCCTCCTCTTAACAGGCTATTGAAAAACTATTGCGCTTGGCCATACGGCGTTAAAATTCGGCTCAAAATGCTCATTTATAAATATAGACTCCGCTTTTTCGCGTCAATTTTGCCTTGTCTAATATTAATTTTTCTGGCCTTCGCTCATGACGTTTTTCAACAACCTATTGGTATGACATTATATCAAAAAATAAAATTAAGGCTTATTAATTGTGCCTGAGTTGAGATGGAAAATATTTGGAAGAGAAGTGTATCTTGATCGATTAACACAATATATGAATATAAGTTCATATTGTCAATAAAAATTATATCCAATAATAACAATATAATAATATAACAAGTCGAATTAATATTCATTTTATTTATTATTGACACCCCCCCTTTCCGAACAGTATATTGAACAAAAAAAAGGAATAACGATGAAATCCGTCCGAACCCCTAAACAACAGCGCAGCATCCAGACCAAGAACCGTATTACGAAGGCGGCATTTGCTTTATTCGCCCAAAAAGGAATTCACGGGACCAACTCAAAAGAGATTGTTGAAAAAGCCGGCGTTTCCATCGGCAGTTTTTATTCGTATTTTAAAAATAAAAAAACCCTTCTTCTTGAAATACTCGAAGACTTTCTTGATCAGGTTTATCTGACCACATGGAAAGATATGGAACACTTCACGATTAATGAACTGGGGCTAAATGAAGTCAAATTCATCATTGAAAATGTTTTAAAAGCATATGATATCGCCCCGACCTTTCACAGTCAGACCCATGCCCTGCGCTATTCCGACCCTGACATCAACCGGGTGTATGAGCGGGAACGAAGCCGGGAAGTAACCCAGATCCGTTCTCTGCTGGAGAGCAATAAACAACGGATGCAGGTTTCAGACCAGGAGGCGGCAGCCATTGTGATTCACAATGCAGTTGAAAGCGTTGCCCATACCGCTAAATTTATCGGGTCCAAGATCGATGAGCAGCGGCTGATTAATGAACTGGCAGATATGATTTATAATTTTCTGCTGCACGGGAGTCAGGAAAAGTAAATATTTTCAGCTTGCCAAACATGATTCACCTTAAAGAGACAACTTGTACTGGTGCTATCCATAAAATGGGAAACCCCTACCTATGGCCTGCCATCCCAACAACTTGATATTAATTATTTTCTTTGATGGATAGAAAAAATGACTACTCTTGCATTCTTGTCTTCATTTTTCACATATGATAATCTGAACAAAATTTTATAGTTTTAAATAGTATCAGAAAAGCCTTCAAGAAAAGGATAAAAAATGGATCAGTGCACCCCTGTTGACAATGTGTTGGATGAGTTGCTTACGCTTTTAAAACTTGAAAAGATCGAAGAAAATATTTTCCGGGGAAACAGCCAGGACCTGGGATTCGGTAATGTTTTCGGTGGGCAGGTACTGGGCCAGGCATTATCGGCCGCCACCCAGACCGTCTCTGAAGACCGGAGCGCGCACAGTCTCCATGCCTATTTCATGAGACCCGGTGATCCTAAAAAACCCATAGTATATGAAGTCGACTGCATCCGTGACGGCAAGAGCTTTACCACACGGCGGGTCGTTGCCATTCAGAAAGGAAGGGCAATATTATCCATGGCTGCATCGTTCCAGGTAGAAGAAACCGGATTTGAGCATCAGGACATGATACCTGATGATATCCCGGGACCCGACGGCCTGATGTCAGAAGTGGAGATGGCCCGCAAGATCAGTGATAAAATTCCGCCTTCTATCCGCAACCAGATTCTATGCACAAAACCCATTGAAATCCGGCCGATAAATCCCATGAACCCGTTTGCCCCCAAAAAAGAATCCCCGGACCGGTATGTCTGGTTTAAAACCATCCGCAAAATGCCGGATGATCTGTCGGTGCACAAATACATGCTGGCCTATGCGTCAGATTTCGGCCTGGTCTCCACATCGCTCCGGCCCCACGGCAAAACCTTCTGGGACCCAAAAATGCAGGTGGCCAGCCTGGATCACGGCATGTGGTTTCACCGGAATTTTAGAATGGATGACTGGCTGCTCTATGTGATTCACAGTCCCAATGCCAGCAAAGCCAGGGGGCTGAACCACGGCAGTATTTATACACGTGATGGCATCCTGGTCGCCTCCACGGCCCAGGAAGGATTGATAAGGTTTCGGGGAAAAAGCGGATAGAACTTCGAATGTCGATGTATTTTCTTTTACTTCTGAGGTTCGAAATTCCTTGTTCTATATTCTATATTCTCCATTAAAATGACCAATGTCCTTAAGTTAACGGCATTGACGTCCAACTTCCAAGAAAGACCCATTATTTGAATGAAAACAGCACGCGGTAAAAAGGAAATTTCAAGAATTCGGGAAAAAATTCTGGAAAGCGCGTTGGACATTATCGTGCTTAAAGGGCTTGACGGGCTGACCATGCGAAACCTTGCCAAAGGAACCGGCATGACAGCGCCCAACCTGTATAATTATTTTTCAAACAAGGATGAAATATACATCCATATCATTATCTGCGGGTTTAAGATGCTCTATGCCGACCTCAAGGCAGCCAATGATCTTCATGAGGATAAAACCGACCGGTTAAGGGCCATGATCGATACCTATATGGCTTTCGGCATCAACAAACCCCGGTATTATGACATCATGTTTACCCGCCCTACCCCCAAGTACAATGACTATATCGGCACCCCGCTGGAAAAGATATCGGAAATCGAATATAAAATTTCAATGGAGATTGCGGCCCTTGCCTTAAAAACTGCCGCTGATGTTATCGGGACGTCAGCCGGAGACGAGCTGCTCACTCAACGGCTGGTCCAGATATGGAGTCTGTTGCACGGGATGATCACCTTAAATAACAGCCAGGTGATGGGGTATGTCGCCCAATCAGCAGATAGCGTGTATAAAAAAATCATTGATGAGTTTATCGATTCGCTGCAAACATCTTCATAACGAATAAATAAAACGAAAAATTTTTCTTGACATTTTTTCATATTCTGAACTAAGTTAAATTTAACGACGTTAAATTTAACTCTCAATCATATTTCAGGAGGAAGACAAAAATGGCAAAAGTAATCGTACTCGGAGGATGCGGCGCTGTGGGCAGTGTGGTGGTAAAAACACTGGCAGCGCAGGATATTTTCTCACAAATTATCATCGGCGACATCAACCAGCAACGCGCCGATAAAATCATGTCCGAAAACCCGCAAAACAATATTTCATTCATAAAGGTAAACGCTGAGGATTCACAGAGCATTCAAAGCGCTATTACCGGATGCGATCTGGTCATCAACTGTATCGGCCCATTTTATAAAACCGTCAAAACAATCTTGGAGCAAGTCATAGCAGCAAAAATCAATTATGTGGATGTGTGTGACGATGTGGATGTAACCTTTGAAATCTTTAATTTGCATGAAAAAGCAAAAAATTCCGGCATCACGGCCTTAATCGGCATGGGCAGCTCCCCGGGCGCCACCAACCTGCTGGCAAAATTTGCAGCCGACAACCTGCTGGATGAAACGGATGCGGTTGACATATTCCATGCCCACGGCGGAGAACCCTTTGAAGGCGAAGGCGTCATCGGACACCGTTTTCACTGCATGAGTATTGATATTCCCATGTTTTTAGACGGTGAGCTTAGATATGTAAAATTCTTTGAAGAAGACGGCATTGAACTGCGGCGGACATTTGATTTTCCGGTGATCGGCAATGATATTAATGTATACCCCTATCCTCACCCGGAACAGGTCACCATACCAAAATATATCCCTCTAAAGCAGGTTACCAACCGGGGAACGGTGCTCCCGGATGAATACTATAGCCTGACCAAGGACGTCTGCAAAGCAGGTCTTGCCAGCCGTGAAGCGGTTGATGTTAAAGGGCAGTCGGTTATTCCCTATGACTTTGCCATGGCATACATCATCAGGGAAAGAGAACGAATATTAAAAGAAACCAATTTCGGCCGGCAGCGCGGGTGCTGTTCAGTGGTGGTAAAAGGTAAAAAAGACGGTAAATATCAAGAATATCGATTCCATATGGCATCACAAAGCGAGGCACTGGGAGAAGGCACCGGCATCCCGGCTGCCATGGGTGGTATTTTAATGCATCAGGGAAAAATTACCGAAAAAGGGGTCCTGCCTCCGGAGGGCTGTGTGAACCCAATTGACTTCATTGACCTGATGACAAAAGTCATGGGCCTTGACAAAAAGGACAAGGACAGCCATGAAGAGTTCGGCGGTGTGATTGTTGAAAAAGTAGATGAGGATGGGAATGTTGAGACCATCGATATATAGCAGGCAGTTGAAAACCTTTTGTTTTGCTTTGTCTTTGATAGGCGTGAGGAACGAACGACGAAGCAATCCCCTTTTCTAATGAGATTGCTTCGGTCGTACCTCCCTCTCAATGACGGAAAATTAAATGTTAAGAGACTTCGTTCAGGCAATAGTTAAAAAAATTTCACGATCAAAAAAATATATTTTTGATTAACACAAAACGTTTTTAAATCAAACACTCGTTTCCTTTTTTATAGGTTTATTAAAATGACTGAGCATCAAAAAAATAAATACATTCTGGCCATCGATCACGGCACATCCGGCATCAAGGCGGCCATTGTTTCCATACACGGCCAGGTGCTGGATTATGAATATGAAAAGACCGAAATCCGTTTTCTACCCGGCGGCGGGGCGGAGCAGGACCCGGATGACTGGTGGCTGGCGCTTTTAAAAGCCTGCACCCGCCTGGTTGCCAATGCGACGGTCAAT
>JAJRPH010000183.1 GCA_024280875.1 Deltaproteobacteria bacterium
AAATCCGATTTAAAACAAATCAAACAAAAAAAACTGATTAAAGATGAAATGGGCCTGATTATCCGAAGCGACCATAAATGGTCTGCCAGAGAACATGTCAATGTTGATATGCTGTTTTCCGAACCGTTTATCATCCGCGAACAGGGTTCTGGTACCTTAAAATCCATTCAAAACAGCTTTTCAAAAATCGGCAAGGAGGTGTTCTCTTTAAAAATTCTTGCGCAACTGGGGAGCACCGCCGCTGTTATTCAGGGAATCAAAAGCAACATCGGTATTTCAATCTTATCGACAAGAGCCGTTAAAGAAGAACTGGCAGCAGGAACTCTTAAGGCACTGGCAATTGAAGGGGTGGATCTCAAACGCAACTTCTATCTTACCACGCATAAAGACAGGACCGCATCGCCATTGTGCCGGGCGTTTATCGAGTTTCTGGAAGAACGGTTAAGCTAAAGGATAATCATGGAACAAAAAATCAACTTAGAAAACATTCATATTGTACTCTATCGGCCAAGGTTTCCGGAAAATATTGGCTCTGCCGTGCGTGCCATGCGAAACATGGGGCTGTGCAAACTAATAGTTGTCGATCCGGAAAATTTTAACATTGAAAGGGTCATGCGACTGGCCACCCATGAATCTGCTGAAATGGTCGAGCAGATTAAACGATATGATGACCTGGAATCCGCTATTGCCGGGATGAATTATGTCGTGGGGACAACGGCCAGGCTTGGCGGTGAGCGTCAGTCCATCCAGAAACCTGCTGATCTGGCCCAACGGCTTATTTCAATTTCCGACGACAACCAGATTGCGATTGTATTCGGTCCCGAAGACCGGGGGCTGACCAACGAAGAAATCAGAATCTGTCATGTTTTAATCAATATTCCCACTGCAGATTTTTCATCAATTAATCTTGCCCAGTCCGTCATGATTATCTGCTATGAACTCTTTCAAGCCGGTCAAAAAAGCAAATCCTCCTTTTCTCCTCGCCTGGCATCCCGTCATGAGCTTGACGGAATGTATGATCAGTTAAAAGATATTCTGGTCCGAATCGATTATATTCTGCCGGAAAACCCGGATTACTGGATGAACAAACTAAGACATTTCTTTTCACGAATCCCTTTGCGGGCACGGGAAGTCAGTATCATCCGGGGGATCTGCCGCCAGGTAAACTGGTATGGAAAAACATGTTATTTGGACGGCAAAAACGGTAACTCCCCTGATCCGGCGCTCGATATTTCCGAGGAAAAAATTAACTGACAACATCTCCTTAACAACCACATGCCTGTTTGATTTCTCCATTGGATTCTGCGGACCGGCATTTGCCGAACAAAAATGGATAACCAATAAACCCGCAACAGCCTCAACCTGTGATATGGATTCAATCCCTCAAGCCGAAATCACCGGTTTGGATCTGACGCTTGAAAAAGCGGTCAACGCTGCACTGGCACATAATCCGGATTTAAATGTATCAAAATACAATACACGCCTGGCGGAAACCGAGAAGCTGCAGGCTTCTTTTTTCCCGAATCCTGAACTTGAGTTTGAATATGAAAACTTTGATGAACCGGAAAAAATGCTGTCAACCGGATATCTTATAGAACTCGGCGGAAAACGCAAACACCGGATGGAACTGGCCGGCGCCGGCGTTAAACTGGCAACGGCTGAATATAATGCTGCCAGGGTCGAACTCATTTACGAAACCGCTGCCGCATATATCGATGTCCTTGTTGCCCAGGAAAATCTGCACTTAACAGTGGAAAAGGAAAAACTGGCTGATCAGGTTTATTCAACATCCAGGGAACGGGTGCTGGTATCGTATATCAAACAGCAGCGTGAGCATGGGGTTGATCTTAGGGAGGCATTGATTAACGGTGGACTACTGCGCCTGCGGCCGGTTTTGATGACGGCTTTTACCACCATTGTCGGCCTGATTCCCTTGCTGCTATCAACCGGCATCGGCTCGGAAGTTCAGCGCCCTTTGGCCATCGTGGTTGTATTCGGCTTGATTTCATCGACCTTTCTCACCCTGTTGCTGAAATCTGCGTCCGGAAAGATCCCTATTTAAGGCCTTATCAAAAAACAATTGCCCGTCGGCTTCAAAAAATAATAATTATGGAACAGCGGCTGACACAAAACAAAATGTCTTTGACAGATTTTGCCGCCGGCCATGAATTTTTCGGACTTCACTTTAACGGCAATGAATGTATTTTCAGAGAATGGGCGCCCAATGCCGACGTTGTTTATATTATCGGTGAGATGACTCACTGGCGGGAAATACCGGAATACAGCCTACGTCCGGCCGGGCCAGGGGGAACCTGGGAAATGGATGGAGTTATTAATATGCGCGCCGGCAATGGCATCTGGTAGACGATACCAACCTGAAATATCATCAATTGGCCCTGTTTGACCGGGACATGATTCATCTGGCAAGATCATATCAACTGCTTGGTTCGAAATCAGCCCGTTTACTGCATGAACATAATGATTACAAGGTGATCGCCTTTTTACGGGCAGACCTGGTTTTTGTGTTTAGTTTCCATCCAAATCGCTCATACGTTGACTACCCCGTATCCGCGCCGCCTGGAGAATACCGCATGATCTTTAATTCCGACATGGCAGAATACGGCGGTCATGACCGGCTGGAAAAGGATCAGGTGCATTTTACAAAAAAAATAGAATTAGACAATTTTCAGACTCATCAATTAATTCTTTACCTGCCGACACGTACAGCTGTCATCCTAAAAAAACAAAAATGATTGATTTAAAAAATTACTTTCAAAACCATTATTAACCCGGTAAAATAGAGTTACAAGTGGTTAAATTTTCAATAGACATTTTTCAACTGCTACATTCAAAGTCAAAGGGGTCGACCATGCCGATCAACACGCTGCTGAAAATAACTGAAAAATTTGAAATTGAAAAGTATAAAAAACCCAAAGACCGAAAAATGCTTGTCGAAACGCATATTCCCTATTCCGGTTCCCCCCATAAACACCCCTATGATTCAAAAAAAATGATTCTCGTTATTGATCCTTACTATACCAGCACATTTTATTATGAATTTGACAAATCAGACATTTCATTTATTGAGGAACTGCCAAACCTGGTTAATTTAAAAGGTGAAGTGTTTACAATCGTCCGGATCTGGATCAAAAAGATGTGCATTGCCGTGCGCTGCACGCCGTTTATCGTTGGGGACATTCAGGGTTGATGGGTTTGTAAAAAGTTTAATGTCTATTTTAGATATTATGGGTTGCACTGCTATTATCTTAACAGCTATGCATTCCCACGAGGGACCGTGGAAACGAGAAAAAATTATTACGTTTCAGTAAGCCCTGGCCGTGTTTTATTTTCACAGTATTTTAATGTAATAACGTATATCCCTAAACAAAATAACATATAAATCGAGTCAATCAAAGATCTGGGTTTAAACACAATTTCCCCAAAAAAATCACTTCTCCATACAAACATTCCGAAAATAGCTGGGCCGAAAGCCATTATAAAAAAAACCAAAGAAGGATACATATATAAAAATGATTGCTTTTTATGAAGATGCCCAATTTTTGGGGAAATATGGAACATTATGGGGTTTAATAAAATTACAAAAATACTAATTAAGATATTATAGCTATGATATCTTAAATAACGTTGTGCCATCCACAAATTTAACATTACCCATATTATCATGACACTTTGTTCATCACGCCTTTGCGCTAGAATTTGAGTGTTCAGGTATTGTTAATCGGCAGATAAAGACTAATCGTACATCCTAAACCTTTATTGTTCTTTGCTTCAACTTTTCCGCCCATGGCTTTGATAAATTTATTAACCAGGGCCAGGCCGATGCCGGTGCCGCCGGTGGTTCGGGTCAGTTCATTGTCCACCCGGAAAAAATCATCAAACACTTTTTTTAAGGCATGCTTTGGAATACCCGGCCCGGTATCGAAAAGACTGATTTTAACCTGTCTGCCTGCCGGTTCAAGCAAAAGTGTAATCTTTTTTTCCGCATTGTTTTTACCGAATTTCATGCTGTTTTCAATTAAATTGATCAACACCTGGATCATCACTTCCCGGTCATACATAAAAGAAACGTTGCCAATGCGTTCAACGTGAAACGTAAACCCTTCCTGGCGGAGTTTTTCGAACATGATGCTTTGGACTTCTGCGATCACATCTTCAAAGGTTCCTTCAGATAACTCCACCTGACGGTTTTTCTTCTCCAGTTTGGAATATTCCAGAACATTATTGATCAACCGGGACAGGCGGCTGCTTTCAGAATCCAGAATCCGGAAATAATCCTGTTCCCGCTCCGGAGAAGAAGCGATTCCCTGCTCCAGCATTTCAATATACATCCGAATATTGGTGAGCGGGGTTTTGAGTTCATGAGTAACAGATGAAACAAATTGTGAGCGCCGTTCCGAAAGCCCGACAATGGCATAAACACTCCGATAAATGGCGAAAAGGCCCATGAGAATCACCAGGGCCATGATTGTCATCATGATATTGAGCGTTTGCCTTCCTGGTGACCGGGGAATATTGTCGCTGATCAGGCGAGCACTAAGAAACGCAAAGGGACGGGGAAAATTATGTTTTAAAGAAAACTTCGGCTTACTTGCCATTGCCCCGGTTTCAATGATTGTTCGTTGTTTTCCATTTTCCCGTATCGACAGGTTCAGGCTTGTAAATTTTGACATGGGCTGATCGATAAAATGAGATTCTGACAAATGGTTTAAAAACTCTTTAACCAGAAGCACAAATCCCTGGCGGTACACCCGGTTCTCGATGACAATACGACGAAAAAAAACAACTTTTTCCTCTGCAACAAATACCGACTGCAGAGGGTCCACTTCCACACGAAATACGGATGTATCAAGGTCTATGCCGCTTTCCTGCCTTGCACTGCTCCCCTTTAAAATGGCTGGTGCCGGTAAAACGGGTGCCGAAGCGGACAATTTATCCTCTGTTTCAAGCCACGCATATTTTTCATAAGCTGAAACAGATTTCCCGGAACCCGCTACAGTATTGGCGTCCATTTCCGCGATTTCACCCACTGCTATTTCAGGCACAATCCCACGTTCTTCAGTTGTTTTAAATAACTCTGCAGGTACTTGTTCCTGTTTTGATAATTGTATGGCCTGGTCTGCGGTAATATTTTCCACTCGTTTTTTTTCCTGTCCCAGATAATCTCTTTTCTTTTTAGACTTAGACAGATCAAAATACCGACTGGCCAGTGTGACTTCCTCTTCCTTTTCGGGCATTACTTTTTCAGGTGGGGAAACTTCGAACGGCTCTGATACATCTGCCCGACGGGTGTTAAAAATACGGTTAACGTCTTTTAACTGACTTACTACGGCTGTAATTTCTTTGTTATTTTGTTTCTGATTTTTTATATCAGTCAAAGAAATTATGTCCGAAGCCAGCGGCGTCTGGAAAGAACCGTCTGGATTATTCTGAAAATATCCTAAAATATAATCTTCTTCCGGCAGGGCTGATAATTCTGAAAAAGATGTATATTCTTCAATATTTCTGCTCTCTTCTTTTAAAACCAAGTCTGAAAGCTCTTTTTCCATTTCATAAAAAAGGGTGTCGGCAAAATAGCGAAGCTCCGCTATTTCCTCCTGCTCAAGGCTCTGCTGGGTTCTTAAAACAAAATAACCCAGGGGAATAGACAGGCAGATAAAAAAAATGACCATGAAAAATTTAATGCGTTTCATTGTCCAGCCCTACCTGCATCAAGACGATATCCTTCACCCCGTATGGTTAAAAGAAAAGGCGTATCCCCAATCAGTGACGCAATCTTTTTCCTGAGCTTCTGAATATGAATATCAACCGTCCGTGTCTCAATATCCGCATCATTGTAATTCCAGACTTTTAACAGAAGTTCTTTTTTTGATACTATCCGGCTGATGTGACGGTGGAGATAAACAATGATATCCATTTCCCGACGGGTCAGGTTCATTTTCTCCTGACCATATGCGGCAATCAGATTACTGCCGTCAAAAAATATACCCTGAATGGTCATTTGATCATTTCCCAGATTTTTTCCTGAACGGCGTAAAACAGCTTCAATTCTTACCATCAACTCCCTTAAAGAAAACGGTTTACTGATATAGTCATCAGCGCCGGATTTAAATCCGGTGACAATATCCGTTTCAGCGCCCTTGGCAGTGAGCATGATAATCGACTGGTCCGGCTTTTTTCTGCGGATTTCCTTACATATGGAAAAACCGTCAAGTGTGGGCAGCATGACATCCAACAGGATTAAATCAAACCGTTTGGCCAAAGCCTTTGCAAGGCCGGCGCCACCATCAGCACACCCTTCAGGCTGATACCCGTTAAATACAAGTACATCTAAGAGTCCGTTTAATATTGCCGGATCATCTTCTACGATCAGGATATCGGCTTTGGGGTTTTTCATAAACATGTTCTCCTGCTTTGTCATCCAGATAACTTAATCGTAATAGCTTGAAATGATTGATAAGTTATTTTCTCATACAGTGGTAATGAATCACCATGAAAAGCTTTTTACAGGACTGTATATTATATATCCCGCGCAATACCTATATTGACAGTGCCTGACGAAAACCAGGATTTTTTTCCTGACACCGAAATTAGAGAAAAGACAAATTCGTTCAGACATTTTCTATCCTAAGCGATATTAGTCCCATAGAAAAGAAAAAGTTATGTAAAAAGATGTCCTGATTCTTTTACACTTCTTTGAATTGCCTCCTCATTTCAATGCGTTAGAATACAGCCAGATGTTACATCAACAAATAACGAACTTTTTAACACAGGGAGGCACTTATGAAAACAAAACAAGTAAAACCACTCATCCTTATCAGCTGCCTGATTGCCATAACATGCATCAGTATGGCCAGCTCAAAAAACATCAGCCGCACAATTATACACCCGGCACAAACTGTGAGTAACAAAAACGGGATCATCACTCTTTCCGCAAACCTTGTCCGGGACAAGATAGTTTCCGGCAGTGACGGCATTGTTTCGCTTGCTCTGACAATGAGGGCAGACACCATTGACAATGACAATGCGTTAGGGCATGGCAGAAAAATGAATAATGTGGATATGGTGGTTGTTCTAGACCGCAGCGGCTCCATGTCCGGTAAAAAATTAAATGACGCCAAAAATGCCGCTCTGGAACTTATATCCAGACTGACTGGAGCAGATCGATTTGCTCTGGTTACTTATTCGGATACAGCCCAATGCATTACCGCGCTTGTTAATGTCACACCTTCTGCAAAAAGACGATTAAATAAATTGATTAGCGGTATATCCGCGGGCGGCGGCACCAACCTGGGCCAGGGACTTCAGACAGGGATCGATATTTTAACATCAACAATAAAAAACGGAAATTTCGGCCGGCTGATACTGGTATCCGATGGTCTGACAAATAAAGGCATCACAAATATTAATGCACTGGGTAATATGGCATCAGTTTCAATGGAAAATGGATTCTCCATTTCGACAGCAGGTATTGGGACTGATTTTAACGAACAGTTAATGACTTCCATTGCGGACCACGGTACCGGCAACTACTATTTTCTGGAAAATCCTGCCGCATTTGCCGCTGTTTTCAATAATGAGTTTGAGCAGACACGGACGGCTGCCGCTACCTTCGTTAAAGTCAGCTTTGATGAAAAAAACGGGATAAAACTGGTAGATGCCGGAGGGTATCCGATTGAGATGAAAAATAACACGGCCTTTTTTTCACCGGGCAACCTGAAGTCCGGTGAAACCCGAAAACTGTTTTTAAGACTTAAGGTTCCCACGGATCGGATAAGCACATTTGATATTTCGGGAATCAGCCTCCAATACCATTATAATGATGATTCCTACCGTGTCTCACTTTCAAACCCGTTAAAACTCGCATGCGTAGAAGATCTCCAGGCGGCCATGGCTTCCATTGACAAGGAAACATGGGAACACAAAGTGCTGAAAGAAGATTTCAGCCGATTAAAAGAAGCGGTTGCCGGCGATATAAGAAGCGGCCGCAAAGAGGAAGCCGTAATAAAAATTGATCAGTATTATGCAGACCAGCAGGAAATAAACACGAGTGTTCAGTCGGATATCGTTACCGGCAATCTGGAGCACGACCTCAAACAGCTCCGGGATACGGTGGTTGAAACTTTTACAGGGAAACCGTCTGCAGTTATCGAAAAACAAAAACGGAATGCAAAGGTCCTTCAATTTGAGGGGTACAAAGAAAGAAGGAAAAATTAATGGCTTCGTAAAAAGCTTTTCATGGTGACGAATCACCACTGTATCGAAAAATAAACTCATCAATCATTTCAATTGGTTATGAATATATTTATTTGGAAGGAGACAATAATGGGAATAATTACACGTTTTACACGCTTGTGCAAAGCAGACATACACGGAGTAATGGACCAGATAGAAAACAAAGAACTGATACTCAGGCAATGTCTGCGTGAGATGGAAGAGTCCTTAGGCAAAAAACAGGAAAAATTGATCCGGTTAAAGGTTTCTTTAGATCAAATCCAAAATGAAACCCTGCAGCTTAACCGGGAAATAGAAAAGAATGAACAGGATCTGGTAATCGCCATTGAAAAAGAAAAGGATGATATTGCAAGGCTTCTGATTAAAAAACGCATGAAGTCAGATCAGCATATGGGCGCTTCAACCCGGCACGCTGAAGCGATTGAAAAACAGATTAAGATGCTTGCTGAAAACATCGAAGCACAAAAACACCAGTATGCTGAAATGAAGCTTCGATCCGAGGCTTGGCTTCAGAGTGCTGAACATAGAAAATGGGAGGAAAACACATCCCTGATAATACCGCAAAATGACTGGAATCCGATTTCAAACGAAGAAGTTGAACTGGAACTGATTAAACGCAAAGAAATCATAACAGGAGGTGCATAAAATGAATAATTCAAATCGGCCCGTTCGCACCACGATTTTTTTCGGACTTATCTGCGGACTCATATTTTTAACCTTAGGCTTAATTTTTGAGCGCACGGCATTCTGGTCGATTTTCTTTCGGACAGCAATATTTGCCTGCCTTACAGTATACTCTTTTATTCTGGCATCATGGACCCGAAAAAAACGCATTTCCGTGATTTTTCCTTTACTGTTTTTGTTTGTCTTTAATTTTGCCCAAAGTTCGAATTCCGCTTTTCTGCTTCTTTGTCTGGGAACCCTCAGCTGGATTCGAAGCGGTATCTGTTTTCAAAATGCATTTTCAAAATCACTGGGAGCTGAAATCATTTTCAGCATTGGCGGAGGCGCTATGGTGGCTTATTTCAATCCCTGTTCAACAGTGACCTGGGCGCTTGGCATCTGGATGTTCTTTTTGATTCAGTCCCTTTATTTTATATTAATGACAGATACAGGAAATAATGAAGAACATTTGAATACCGATGTCTTTGAACAGGCACGGATGAGAGCTGAAGGTATATTAACAAGGTAGCATTTTGATAAGATAAAACCAGGATATTCTATGGTTCCGCAGCCTATATGGAAAAGATGGAAGAAAAAAAAGCTACAGTCTGAACTTGAAAACCTTGCCCGAAAGCTTCAGGCACATATTGAAAAGCAGGTTAAAAATGAATCCGGACTGAAAGAAAATTCTCTGGATGCAAAAATTTATAAATGCATCAAGTCCCAGGCGGCTGACAAAAATATCGAGTATAAGAATGGACCGGCATATTAGAGAAGATATAAAATGGAAGGTGAAACCCTGATCGTCAAAAAAAATCAGATTTGATGGCAAAGAAAAAGGACTCGCCATCCCCCATCGCAATATTTGCCGTTGCGAGGCGAGTTGTCGCGCAGTAATCACTCAATAAAGAGTGATTACTGCGCATTTTTATGTTGAGTATTTATTTCATATCATGAAATTATATATAATTTAATTATTTTCAGTCCATTCGGAATTTGACGAACTCGTAAAAAGTCGGATTCCGATGGCAAAGAAAAAAGTTCCACCATTCTTATAAAATTGGCGAGGCGCGCAAATCCTGAGTGATGATTCGTACTTAGCGTACTATGAAGACACGAAGGATGCAGCGCAACAAAGAATTTGGACTTTTTACGAAGCCATCAAATTTGCGTTTTCAAAAAGGAGAGTACATTGCCATGATGAAACGGTTTATTGAGGAATATAAAGATAAGACATTTGACCTGATTGTTATCGGGGGAGGGATTACCGGCGCGGCAGTGGCTTATGATGCAGCTGGCAGAGGCTTTAGTGTCGCCCTGGTTGAAAAAAAAGATTACGGGTGGGCCACTTCTGCTGCCACGTCAAAACTCATTCATGGCGGACTCCGGTATCTTCAGAATATGGAACTATCCCTTGTAAGGGAGTCTTTACGTGAACGACGGATCCTTGAAAATATCGCACCGAATCTTGTATATCCGATTCAGTTTCTGGTACCCGGATACAGGGATTTAAAACGAAACAAATGGATACTCCGGGCCGGTCTGACACTCTATGACATTCTCTCCTATGACCGGAACAGAATCTGGGATAAAAGCAAATATATTCCCCATCATTCCTGGCTGTCTAAGTCCAAAATCATGAGACTGGAACCTGAAGTGAGATCAACAGGAATGACCGGTGGCTCAATTTATTATGATTGTCAAAGCATTTACCCGGAAAGATTGACCCTCGCATTTATTAAATCCGCTGTCCGTCATGGGGCTGAAGTCTCTAATTACGCAAACGTAGTTAATTTTTTATTTTCAAATGACCACAAGGTAAACGGTGTCCGGGTCGAAGACAAATTAACCGGCAACCTTGTTGATGTGAAGGGTTCCCTTGTCATTAACTGCGCAGGCCCATGGGCGGATATTGTCTTAAACCTTGCTGATAAGTCAGGCAATTCAAAACATCAGATCAAACGATCCGAAGGCATTCATCTTTTAACCAAAAAATTTAAAACCCGGCACGCGGTGGTGATGTGGACGCCTTCCGGCCGTCATTTCTTTACAATCCCCTGGCGGGGATATCAACTGATCGGGACGACCGACAAGGATTATGAAGGCAATCCTGATGAATACAAAGTCAGCAGACAAAGTATTGATCAGTTAATTCAAGACACCAATGACTCCATCGGGGACGGAAAACTGAAATACGAAGATGTGATACATGCATGGGGTGGTCTGTGGCCCCTTGTGGATGACCAGACCGAAGGCACCTATGAATCCTCCCGCAAATATGAAATTTATGATAATGCGTCGGACGGCTTTGACGGCCTGATCACCGTGGAAGGCGGCAAATATACCACCAGCCGTCATCTGGCTGAGAATGTATTGGACATGGTTGAAAAAAAGCTCAACCGTATACCCAAACAGGCCATCACGGATAAGGCCCTTCTGGCCGGGTGTGAAATCAAAGACATGGAAACATTCCTATCGGATTTAAAAAAAGACACCCCTGATTTCGAAACAAAAACGGTTGATTTCTTAGGACAAAATTACGGATCAGATTGCAGATTTGTTTTTGATCTGGCACGAGAGAACCCGGAATTTTCGGAAATCATATGTGAAGACGGCCAGATTATGGCATCCGTCGTTTATGCCATTCGCCATGAATCGGCCAGAACCCTCAATGACATTCTCATGCGGCGAACCGGAGTCGGCAACGTCGGGCTTCCGGAAAAAAATATACTTGAAGGAATTGCCCGTGTTGCGGCAAAAGAACTCAACTGGGATCAATCAAAAATTGAACAGGAATTAAATATCGCCGATGCATCACTTCGCCTGCCATCAGCTTAAATTCTAAAAAGCCGGGTTCTAAGAACCCGGCTTTGAGTTAAACCATGGGGGCAAATTTTTTACTTTTTTTGGCATTGATGATAAACCAGCACTTCATTTTCATAATCTATCTTTGATGCTAACCTAAAATTGACCCATTTGGGGTATGAAAGATACCTTAAGTACAGCCAATCATTCCGCCATCCACAGGGATGGTTACGCCGGTAACATATGAACCGGCCCGGGAAGCAAGAAAAATTGCCACACCTGCCATATCCTCAGGTTCGCCTATTCTTTTTCTTGGAACACTCTCCTTAATGGCATCACCGAAATTTTTCAGGGTTTCAGCCATCATTTTACTCTCAAATGGGCCGGGTGCCACTGCATTTACATTGATATTGTCACGGGCCAAGTGTCGTGCTAAAGACCGGGTTAAATGAATAACACCTGCTTTGCTGGCTGCGTAAGCATATATCTCCAGCACGGATGTCTCCATTCCATCAACAGAAGCGATATTTATAATGCTGGAAGGATTCTCATGACTTGCGCCTGCTCTGAGCAGAGGCAGAAATTTTTGTGTAAGGAAAAAGATTGATTTAACATTGAGGTTCATCACCTTATCCCAGCCTGATTCCGGGAATTCATCTATTGGGGCTACCCAGTTAGCACCCGCATTATTGACAAGGATGTCAATTCCTGATTCTTTTTCCTGAACAGATTTGACTAAATTATCCCGTCCCTCATTTGTAGAAAGATCTGCTGGTATTGCGACACATTCACCATACTGAGAGAGCTCTTCAGCCATTGCCTGGCAAACATCTGCTTTTCGAGATGAGATATAGGTTTTCGCTCCATTCTCGACATAGCCCCGGGCGATCATAGCACCGATTCCCCTTGATCCTCCAGTGACAACTGCTACTTTTCCTTCAATCGAAAATAGGTTTTTCATCATTCCTCCTTAATAATATAAAGTTGGCGAGACACTATACCAGATTAAACCTGACGCCGCAGATTATGACTTGAGAATCAGATACTTTTAGCCCCCGGGCCTGGGCGGAGGCCAACAGCTTTTGGCGATTTTCAACTTCCAAATCGACTGCACCCAAGCCTTCACCTCGCCCATCTTCTGGCGTGACGACACGGATTACGCCGTTGTTAAGCGCTAATTCCGGATTCCCGTGCTTATTGCTGGTTACCGGGATATCTAAGATTTCACCCCATCTCTGTGCCAAGAGAGCAGGTTCTTCAGCTTGCAGCTCAACAGCAGCTATGGCTGAGACCAAATCCCTGTTTACATATTCTTTCCACCTATTCCCTCCTGCATTGTACCAATATCCGTTGTGTTCGTTTTGAGAGTCCCAGTCAATTTGAAGAAAGCTGCCTCCTGTATCAGCTGGATGGAGCTGAGTAAAATGATAGGTCTCAAAGGTCCCTCCAAAAGCGACACGGATTCCCATTTTTTTAGCCCGTGTCAATGAAGATGCTTGTATTTCTTCGCTGTCAGTCTGCAGAAGCACCATATAACCGCCATTGCCGCCACGACGTTCTATATACCGGCCGGCCGGGGTGTTGTCTCGAATTGGAGCCACAATCTCAATAAAATCCGTACCAATGGGCAGAAGGCCGTTTTCCAAACCAAAGAAATCGACTTGTGGATCAGAATAACAGTTCTCGATTTCAAGAACGTGGGAAAAATCCTCGATAACCGGTTGAAGCTTATCCGCAACCAAACAAATTTGGCGTATTGTAAATGACATGATCACCTCCTTAATATAGATCTTGCAATGACATCAGGTTGCAAGCGCCAGTTTACCAGCTTTGATATGTACAGCGGTCCTAACGAGCTTTTTGACAGCTATATCCATCATCACCGCTCCTGCCAAATCTTCTTTGACTGCAAACCGGGTCTCCCGTACGGGTACACCGAGACCATCCCTGGTTGAAACCGCTGCTGATCCATAGCTAACAACATTGAGTCCCAAGGCAGAAAGCGAAGTTCTCATCAATTCTAGTGCGGTATCCTGCCCGGCATTCCGAAAAAAGCCGATCGTCATCGCAGTGGCTACTTTATCCTGCAATCGAAAATCATGAACAAAGGTCCGGCTGCGATCAATAAACGTTTTTACCTGCCCCGGAATTGACGCAATATATACCGGTGCCATGAGTATGATAGCGTCGGCCTCAATCATTTTTTGATGAAGTTCATCTAATCCATCTTTAATCGAGCAATTATACCCCTCTATAGGGACGGGGGATACATCAAAACCAACT
>JAJRPH010000184.1 GCA_024280875.1 Deltaproteobacteria bacterium
AAAAATAACAAAAAAACCGAAAACGCTATCTCAAAAAATAAAATTGCAAGTATCATATTAATAATCAAGGTGTTATATTGTAGTAAAAAAAGTTAACCGGACAGCAGTGATATGGCGTGATCATTTCCCGAAGTTCAAAGGTATCGTCAGCGCAAATTATCTTTCTACCTTTTGCCCTAAATCCAAGGGCTTCTTTCATCTTCTCAATAAACATTTTACTCCCGACAGCAATGCTCTGTGTCCACTTGTTTTCTTTATCACTATTATCAGTCTGCATTGCACTGTCCACCCATTTGTAGTGAGCATCTTTTAAATCATCATAATTTCCAAAGCCCAGCAAGTCCATCAGCCGCTCAAAATCAATAATGCCTTTCCTTTTTCTGGGATTCTGGATTTCATTATATCCACAAAACTCCCATTGTGTGGGATGCTCTACCACGCCGGCACGAACCATATCCATATCGATATAAGTGATACATTGCCTTAAATAGCGGTTACTTTCCACTGCCGTGGCATGATAACGCATCCGCCCAGAATGCACCCTTCCTGTTTTTGCGGACATTGTATTCCTGGCCTGTTCTGCCAGCGACTCCATATATCAAAAAAAATTATGGCTCTTTTTTGAGATCGTAACCGATAGTAGCATGGTGACGCAAAAAGACATGGCCCGGGAAAAAACTTTTTAAACTGGACCATTGAATTAAAAAACCAGCGGGGAACAAAACGAATCTTTGGAATCACATGGCCCGGCACCAATATAACATTTTCATTTTATTGACTTTAAATTTTTATTTCAATAAACTGATATTCGCTTGATGTGAAAGGGGATTTAAAAAAAGAGGAAATTATGAGCAAAGCAGTGACCAGAAACCTGCTGTTGGAAGATGTAACATACAAAATCGAAAAAACCGATTTTGGTATATGGAGGCGTTTTGCCTATACCAACGGCGATCTGTTTGAAGAGTTTAAATCCCATAATCGATTCATGGGCCTGCCACTGCTACATTACACACGGGGGAAATGCCCGGAAACCGGAAAGCGGATTGTTGCAAAAGGGATCATTGCCATTGGCCGACTGGCGGTAGGTGGTCTGGCAATCGGTCACGCATCTGCCGGCCTAATATCCATCGGTCAACTGGCCATTGGACTCCTTTTCGGACTCGGTCAGGCATCCACCGGGCTTTACGCCATCGGCCAATTGGCACTGGCTTATACATTCGGCTTCGGTCAGCTTGTAACCGGGTATACGGCTATCGGACAGTTTGCTCTGGGCAAATATGTACTTGCCCAGTTGGGTTTCGGGGAATTTGTTTGGGATATGAAACATGCGGCTCCGGAAGCAAAAGAATTTTTCCGGGGGTTATTGCCCTTTCTCCGGTAATCTTTGACCGGAAAGCGGCCATTACTTATTGCTGCGATAAAACCGGACTTCAGCTTTCTCCAGGGTCACCAGGCCGGCTTCGATCTTGTCATCAATCAAATCCAGAAAGCGTCTCAGCTTTTCCCGAGTATCGACGAGTTCAATAATAATGGGCAAATCTTCCGACAACCGCCTGATTTTAAATGTATGAATCACCCGGCTGTTGGCGCCGAATCCCATCATACCTCTTAATACGGTCGCCCCGGCCAGCCCTTCCTCCCGGGCTTTGACCACAATCCATTCATACAGGGGTTTGCCTTTGTATTTATCCATATCTCCAATAAAAATACGCAGCAGACATCCTTGCTCAGGAATTACCAATGATTACCTCCAAATTAAGAATCCACTGACCCGGCCCAGCCAAACAGCACCGATCCCCAAAACAATATGGACCACAATATTTGCATAAGCCAGTAAATTTTCACTTTCATGAAACAGATTCATTGTCTCATTGCCGAAGGTGGAAAATGTCGTAAAACTGCCCAGGATACCAATAAAAATCAGGGAACGGGACTGGGAAGAAAAAACACCATGCGCATCTGACAAATAAAACAGCATGCCAATAATAAAACACCCGAAAATATTAACAAAAAGCGTCCCATAAGGAAATCCGACACTTTTTGATAAATGCTGAACATAGCCGCTGATCAGGTAACGCAGGATGGCACCGATGGAGCCGCCGACGCCGATAATAAGAATTTTTGACATTGGGAATACTAACCGGTTTTTAATTTAAAAACAAATTATGGCTTCGTAAAAAATCCAAATTATATTTTAGCTTTGGTACGAATTCACAATAAATGCTTAATAAGAAATGCGAGCTGATGGGTCTATATCAATAGATTATTGGAATATCAAGCAATTAAAAGAAATTGGCCAAAATATTTGGAAACTTTAAATAAACATTTGAAAACCGGAATTTTAAATAGTTGAAAAGAAAGGGGGCCGTGACGAAAGGGAAAAAAGTAAGGATTGTATGTGTATGTGATTTTTAAGCTCTGCCCCGGCCCCCCCCAAAGGATGGATATTGGATGGCAATTTTATCTATAGATTTTCAAATTTCATTTCTTTGTTTTTTTAATTTGTCATTTCACCAAGCACCTCTAACGCAGGGAAAAAAATATGAATTTCGGTTCCCCGGCCAACCTTACTGTCAACCGTGATTGATCCACCATTATTTATTACAATCCCATGCACAACAGATAGCCCCATACCGGCACCATTTGAAAAATCTTTTGTGGTAAAATACGGATCAAATATCCGATCCATATGAGACGGATCAATTCCCTGACCATTATCCCTGATGGTCAGCCGGATGGATTTTCCGTTTTTGAGATTTCCATTTCTGACATTGACAACATCAGGATCATAAATTTTTTCAAGCTGAACCTCAATGACACCCCGGCCTTTTTTAATGGACTCCACCGCATTTGTCAGGAGATTTTCCATCATGACCCGAAGCTGACTGACATCTCCGAGAAGCGGATAACAATCATCATGCAACTGCTTGATAATTTTAACTTCATCAGGAATTATAGATTCCATTCGCTTGATTTCATTTTCGATCACCGTATGCGCCTGAACGGGCAACAAATTGTTTTCATGCTTTTGACTGAACCGAATCAGCTGCCAGATAATATCCTTTGCCCGGGCGCTGGCATCTTCGACCTTTTTTAAGAGCTTAACCGCCTGGTTGTCCTTTGGCAGCCTTGCGATAGCAAGTTCCGTGCAACCGACTATCACCGAAAGAATATTGTTAAAATTATGAGCAATTCCGCCGGTCAATGTTGTCATTGCCTCCATTTTCCGGGATTGACGGACTTGATCATCCATTTGTTTGCGATCAGTCACATCCCTTGCAATGGATAAAATTAAGTCCTCACCGCTGTACTGAATACCGGTCAGGCTCACTTCAACCGAAATCAATGTTCCGTCCTTGTGCTGATGCCGTGTTTCAAATAAAAACGGCCCATTATGCTTTATATCTTTCCAGAAATTATTATTATCTCCCCGCATGACGGCATCCGGGTCAACATCATAAATGGACAGATTTAAAAGTTTACTTTTTTCATAGCCAAGACGATCACAGGCAGCCTGGTTGACGATTCTGAAATTACCGTCGGCATCATGTAAAAAGACCGCATCTCCAGCTTGTTCGATCATTATTCGGAAACGTTTTTCACTCTCCCTTAAAGCGGTTTCCGCCTGTTTACGTTTTTCAATATCTATGCGTAACTGTTTATTGATCTGATCGTTTTCAATCGCAGTCTGCTCCATCCGGGAAACCATATTATCAAATTCATGGGCCAGGATACCGATTTCATCGTTTCTTGAAAACGATACTCTTTTTGACAGATCACCGGTTTTTTTAATGGAGAGAACATGATGGTTCAGTACCGAAATCGGATTCAGAATAGAATATTTGAGACTTAATAATATGAGAACCAATATGCCCATGCCGGCAATCAGTATCGAGTAAATGCCGTTTTGAACCGTTTCATAGCCTTTACGGGAGATTTTTCTGTGAAAATTCGTGGTAATGCCGATTGCCGGATTTCCGTTTATATCCGAAAAAAATGAATGCACTTTTAAATGATCATTATCAACGGCTTCGACATCAAAAGGTGTCTTTTCATTAATTTTTGGTGCCAGCCGGGCAGATGAATCAGAAAATATCGTTAACGAAAAATCAACCTGGGTTTGCTCCGCAATTTGTGAAACCATATCCGCATTCAAAAAACGGCCCATTATAAATGTTCCGCGGGAAGGGCCATCATTGTTACTTTTTAATATGGGGGTGGCGGACACTGCAAGCGGCCCTGCTTCCGTAATCAAGACCCCCTTAATCCCCTTAACACCCTTGATTTTTTCACCCGGCGGATGCAGGCCTTTATTTCCGATCAGCAGCGGATGCGTCGGGGGTAAAAAATCCCTGGGGAACAAATCCAAGTCCATTTCTCTTTCTGCCTCAGGATCATAAATCTTTCCCCAGACGACATGCCCGTCGTTATCGCAGATAAAAATTAAATTCAAATTATCATCGGTAAACGTACTTAAAACCAGATTGGATTCGATATATTTCCTGGACCCGGATTTTACAAAATCATAGGTATCATCCCATGCCGACCAGTCCCAGCCCACGGTATTTAAGTGCTTAATTTCATTATTGATGGCTTTTGATACACGATCGGCATCCTTGATTGCTTCATCGCGTTCAAGACAAAAGAATCCGGGAAGGATAATAAACTGTTGGACACTGTATTCCGCAACACTGAAACAGATCACAGCGCATAATAAAATAAGACTGATTTTTGTCCGTATCGACATGGAGCCTTTTTCTTCCAAACGACGAGCGGCAATATTTTCTTTGCCTGTTCACGCAAAAATACAGTTGATTACAAAGGAATTCTTAAAATTTCTTGCAATTTACATTCCATTGCTCATTCAATCCGAATACAATATCCCCGTGTTCAGCGCTAACAACCGGCTGTAAATAATTTCAACAAAATGCATTTTTTTTGCGCACCACCTTTTAAAGCGAATTATTATTATTTTATGCAATGATTTGGACAATTTTTGTCATTGTCTTGTCACAAATTGTCATTTAAGACTATTCTTTCCATTATATCAAAGAGGAATAACGGATG
>JAJRPH010000185.1 GCA_024280875.1 Deltaproteobacteria bacterium
AGAACGTTGCTATTATTCAAAATCACTTTTTTTTGACGAATTGTATGTAGCTAAAAAAATCAGCAATATCGGCAACTCTCCGCAGATCGACCAACAGCGGGTGGAAGACTGGATTATCCGTTATTGCCGGGCAACCGAAATTTCCTTAAGCGATCAACAGGCCGCTGCCGTCAAAAGTATTGTGGGCGAAAAATTTTCGATCCTCACCGGTGGTCCCGGATGCGGTAAAACCACCACTACGCTGATTATTGTCCGGCTGCTCGAAGCAATGAATTTAAAAGTGCTGCTCGCAGCCCCCACTGGGCGGGCTGCCCAGCGCATGACGGACGTGATCGGCAGAGAATCAAAAACCATTCATCGTCTGCTGAAATGGCAGCTCGGAAAATTCAAAAAAGATGAAGAAAATCCCCTGGATACCGATTTCCTTATCGTTGACGAATGCTCTATGCTGGATATCAATCTGACGGCGTCTTTGTTAAAAGCGGTGCCGGATAACAGCCAGGTGCTGTTCATCGGTGATGCGGATCAATTGCCATCCGTTGGTGCGGGCAATGTGCTCAAAGATATGATTGCATCGGCAAAAATCCCCTGTTTTCAGCTGACAGAAATTTTTAGACAAGCCCGGGAATCCCTGATCGTTAAATACGCCCACCAGATAAACAGCGGGAGCATGCCCTATATTGATTCACCGTTCAAAAAACCGGAAATATGGCAAAACGGAAACGATTGTTTTTTTATGGACTCCGACGAAGCGACCATCGAGCAAATCAGTTTTATTTCCAAAATCAAACGGTTTTACGACATTAAAACCAATGAACTGGTGAATAAATCAGATGATGATGACCTTTATGAATTTCGGGTAAATGAACAAATAACGCCTTATGAGACGGAAATAACGATTCCGAAGAAATTTCAGCATGTTAACCTGGAAGCGGTGGTTGATTCCGAAACCAGGGTTGAAGAATTGATGTCGGTTTTAAAAAAAGTGCATCCCTGGTCATCTTTGCATTACAGCCTTTGTGCAACAGATATTGTCAGAAAGCTTTATACTGAGTGGATTCCCAAATATTTCGGCAATAATTGTGAAATCCAGATCCTTTCGCCCATGACCCGTGGGAGTATGGGAACGATGAATTTAAATCATATGATTCAGGAAACGGCAAATCCTGAACGGGAAGGGGCGTGTCAGCTGAAAGTGGGTGAACGAATTTTCAGGCAGGGGGATCGAGTCATTCATCGAAGAAACAATTATGACCTGGGGGTGTTTAATGGAGATATCGGCATCATCAAAGATATCGATAACCGGGAACTCACCTGTAAGGTTTCTTTTTTTCCGGATAACCGGGAAATTTTTTATCAGAAAGAAGACATTATGGAACTGGATCTTGCCTATGCCATTACCATTCACAAATCACAGGGGAGTGAATTTGAAATCGTGATTATTCCGGTGCTCACGCAGCATTTTAAAATGCTGTTCCGGAATCTGGTTTACACCGGATTAACCCGGGCAAGAAAATACGCTTTTTTTGTCGGCACCCGCAAGGCACTTGCCATGGCTGTGAAAAATCAGGATACCAGTCAAAGGCAGACAGCGCTCAAAGAATTAATTAAGCATAAAAACGTTCCATAGCCCGTTAGAATCCCTGCTTTTTTAAATCCGCGACCACATCCATATAAAAATCCGGCGCATTAAATCCGGGAGTCACCCCAAACAGGTGGCCGATGATATTGAGATGGTCGCAACCCGGACTCCACCATGCCGCCGACTCAATGCCACGAAAATTTCCCCATTTGGCGCTTTCAACGCTCACCAGTCCGTCATTGGGTCCTTCTTTGGCAGCCAGTAACCGCCATATGGGGTCCAGAATAATATTCGGGCAGCCATATTTTACTTTTGCCGCCCAGCTCTGGTAATACACCGTCCCCGCATTCAGCGTGTTCGGGTTGAAAATCTTCTGCATGTGATCGGTCGTAACATCATAAACGTTGTCAAAGCTGGCGGGATTTGTATCTCCAAAGATATAGGCATAAACGAAATTCAGCGTATTTCCAGTGATCGATTTGACAGGACCCGGAAAGTTTTTGACGATCATATCGGCCAGCATCATGCCCTGATGGGGGCCGGCGATACTCGTCAGGCTTTTCACGTAAGGCGATAACTCAAGATTTGATATTGCATAACGGGCATAGAGTGCCCCGTGGGAGTGAGCGATGATATTAAATTGGGAAGCATTGGAAATCGCCTGGATCTGTAAAAATTGCTCCTTAAACTGTTCTGCCTTGTCAGCAGTGCCATCCATTCCGTTTACAGTGGTCATATAGACTTCCGCGCCTTCATTTTCAAGTGCATCCGGAATACCCCACCAGTAATCAATAAAGCCAAGGATCTCGGCAGCCCCTCCCGTTCCGTGGGCCAGAATAACCGGGTACCTGGTATTGCACGTGTCTATTTTGTTTGCTGCCGCAAAGCCAATTGCCGGAACTAAAATCATTGACGCACAAACAACCCACAAAACAGTTCTGAATATTTTTTTCATTTTTTCCCTTAAAATCAGTTTTGTTTTAACGCAACCGATAGTTGTATTTTTTTAGACACTTGTTATAAAAAATATATCATTTCGCTAACAAATTCAATCATAAAAAGCTTGTCCTGTAAACACCGGACGATCCTAAAAGCGAAGAGGATTCATTAGTCTCACGGAATCAGCATCCGTTTCTCCGTTAGTTTTCAGCTTTTCACCTTCCATCTTTCTTATCTTTTCAAAATTAAAATGCAAAAACCATGCCCTATGAAAGGCAGAAGACTCTAATTAGAATAAATTGACTCAACCCGATTTTCCCTTCAGTTTTCTACCTTTTTTCACTCAATGTTGGATGTTCATCAGTTATTTTCCCTTTTCTTAATTCTTAATTAATTTCCCCCTTCCTATTCCCTCAAATCTGTAGTAACAGACGTCTTTGTGTGCAAAAAAATTATATACCCAATTCCACACAAACATCACAACACAGATGGCTTTCCGAACACCGAACTGGAGGTAATATGTTTATCAAATCACTCAACAGTATCCCGATAGAAAAAGTCAATGCCGGGAAAAACACCTTTCGCCAGGTATTGATCGGTTCTGAAAAAAGGAAAAAATCATGATGGAAATGATTTCCTATTGCGGACTGCTGTGTAATGAATGCCCGGCTTTTATTGCCACCCAGAAGAATGATGATCAGCTGCGTGAAAAAGTGGCAAAGCAATGGAGCAAACAGTTTGGTTTTGACTTAAACTTAAAAGCGGAAGATGTCAACTGCGACGGTTGTCAGTCCGGAAGCGACCGGCTGATCGGCCATTGCCAGATATGCGAAATTCGAAAATGCGGGATGGAAAAACAGATAGAAAATTGTGCCCATTGCGATGATTATGGATGCCAAACCCTTGAAAATTTTATTCAATACATTCCACACGTCCGAAAAAAACTGGAACAGATCAGGACAGATATTTTGTCCGGATAAATTCCTGTGAAGGTTCGTCATTACCGAGCAGAGCCTGCCCCTGCGAAGGCGGGGAGGGAATCCAGAGTATTCGGAATTTATATTATCAAGCTGCTCATTGATCATACGAGATAAGAGAATTCAGGGATCCAGGGATCAAAACCGCCTTAAAGCTATGTTTTTGACCCGGAAAAGTACGCGCTAAGCCCTAAAACAGCTATTTGTGGAACCTTTATGTTCAAAATACAATATAATAGCTTGTACTTCTGCGGTTCGAAATTCCTTGTTCTATATTCGACATTATCCATTAAAATGACCAATGCCCTTAAGTTAACGGCATTGATTTGAGGGTTTAAAAAAGAAAGGCCGAATCAGTAAAAACCCGACCCTGCCCGCCACAGAAGATGGAAAAAATAAAAACGCTCGCCTGTTACTTACATTTCGCTTCTTCAAAAAATATTTTTTGAATATTAAAAACACAGACAAATCAATCATGTTTAAACTGCCACCAGCCGGGCTGAAGATTTTTGTACACCGAGTCGGGAACTTCTAAAAG
>JAJRPH010000186.1 GCA_024280875.1 Deltaproteobacteria bacterium
ACCGGTTGTCGGTATTTTGATGGCAGGTATCGGCCTGGTAACGGGAAGGGTAAAGACCGTCATTGCCTATGTTGCCAGGACAAAGGCGTTTGACACCCAGTCGGAGCCTGAAGCGTATGGGTCGATCAATATTTCATTCCACTATTGATTACTCAAGCACGGTTTTTTTCAATATGAATATTATATTTTTTAAGACGATTATACAACGCGACCCGGCTGATCCCCAGAATTTTCGCCGCTTTTGATTTATTTCCCATAGTTGAGGAAATAGCTGCCAACAGTTTTTTTTTATCCTTATTACTTTCCGGATATTCCGAAACTCTGAATTCAGACCGCAGTTGCTTCTGTTAAAAAAATATCTCCCGTATGCGCCGCCTCAAACCGGCCGATGCGTGTTTTAATGGCGCCGGTAAATGCGCCCTTCACATGCCCAAAGAGTTCGCTTTCAAGCAGGGATTCATTTAATGCGGCACAATTTACTTTTACAAAAGGACCCTTTTTCCGGTCGCTTAAGTTGTGTAAGGCATTGGCGACCAGCTCTTTTCCCGTGCCGCTTTCACCGTAGATGATGACGGGGATGTCCGATTCCGCAATACTTGTGATTAATTCATAAATCTTTTGCATGGCCGGTGATTTGCCGCCCATGGACTGGAATCCATCCTTTGCGCCCAATTCCTGCCGGAGATCCGAAATAACCGCTTCTCTGGCCAATGCCTCACTCAAGTCAGTTAGTGTTTCCACCCCGCCGATGATTTTTCCTTCGCTGGATTTTAAGACCGTGGCATTTTTAAACACATTAACGGTTTCGCCAGTTTTTTTTTGAAGCGTACACCTGAGTTTTAAATGTTTTTTTTCAAAAAGTGCGCAAAAATGGTCGGTTGATTGTTTTTTTTAAGAAAACACCTGTCGCAACATAATACACCGCAGGGGCTGCCGACAAGTTCATTCTCGTTAAAACCGGTCAATCGAATCATGGATTGATTAACGGAAATAATTAATCCTTTTGGATCAACAACCATCAGTGCTTCGGCCATCGTGTCAATAATGGTTTTCCAGTACTGATTTTCTTTAATTTCAAGTTGGCTCATTCTGCTTTCCCATTGTCAGGATCTTTACATATGTCAATGTGTAAAGCATTTACAGTTGTAAAGTAATAAAAAAGACTTATGAATATTTGTTATAAAATCAATATAATAAAAATGAGTAAGCGTGGCATGATAATTGCTATTTATGTCGCAAATGAAAAATCAATCAAATTATATAATCGATCTCAGCGGGCTTATGGCCCCTGTTGGAGCCCTTCAGGCCGTCCAGAAATTTCGTGAAATGAAGACGGGCGAATGTCTTGAAATGGTAAATTGCAACCATGAAACTATGCGAATGATTTTACGGTTTTTTCCAAAACCGTCTTATCAATTGCTGCAAAAACAAAAGATGTCCGAACAATCTTTTCTTTACCGGATTGTGATCCAAAAAATCGGAGAGATATAATCTCGTACCATGATTGAATATTTTAAATTACTGGAATTCAGGAGAAAATAGATGCCCAAAGCGAGTACAGTCCTGATCTACGGGACCAATTTGAGTGGATACAGAATTGCCTATGCACTTGGCAAATTGGGATATAAAACCGTGATGCTGAATCGAGGGGCATATGTGGATGAAGTCAGAAATCAGGTATTGTCCCAGCTTCCTTATTAAAGAACAGGCGGTTTAACACGATTGATTAGGTAATAAAGGATTATTTTGCTTTACCAGTTAAAAATAGATATTTTGTATTAAAGAAAGTAATCACACGAAGTAACAAAAGTGAAAAAGATTCTGCTAAAAATAAATTTTTGTTTTATAATGGTATGCGTTTTTGTCGGGGGCATGGTGACTTTCTCCTTTATTCACACTTGTTCGGAAAGCCCGGCCGCTTGTCCTGCGAAGCATAAGCAAAGGTTCCCGGTGGCATTTCCGCATGACATGCACATGGAGAGTTTTGATTGTGAGGCCTGTCATCATGATTATGATGATAAAAAGAATAATGTACTGGATACCATGGAACTCTACAGCGGCAATGAGGATATTATGTGTTCGTCCTGCCATGCTTCAGATAATAAAATTAATACCCAAGAGGCGTTTCACCGGCAATGTATAGGATGTCACAATGAGGAGGCAACGATGAATAAGGCTGTGGCGCCGATCATGTGCAATGAATGTCATCGTCCGGAAGCTATGACTCCAACGGAACATGAAATGATTATCAGAGGCTAAAATGGTTAAAGCAAAACCAAAACCGATTGAAGAAATTTTAAATTATATAGCGACATACAAAAATGTCCTGATTGTTGGGTGCGGCGGGTGCGTATCCGTTTGCCTTGCCGGTGGTCAGAAAGAAGTCACAATTCTGCAAACAGAGCTGGAACTGGCGCGGGATAAAACAAAAGCAACCGCTCAGTTTTTCGGGTACACGGTTGAACGACAGTGCAATGAACAATATTTTGGCGCGCTGGGTGATATGGTGGAAAAAGCGGACTGCGTCCTGTCCATGGCCTGCGGCGCCGGCGTGCAACTCCTTGCTGACAAATATCCTGAAAAACCGGTATTTCCGGCAGTGAATACCATTGCCATTGGCGTTGATCTGGATATCGGCCTGTATGAGGAAAGATGCCGGGCATGCGGTGAATGCGTATTGGCATATACAGCAGGGATCTGTCCGGTCACGCGATGTGCCAAAGGACTGTTTAACGGCCCTTGCGGCGGGACCAACGGAGAAAAGTGTGAAATCAGCCCGGACATTAACTGTGCCTGGCATGAAATATATACACGCCTGAAAGCCCAGGATCGTCTTGACGATATATTGAAAATCCAGCCGCCCATGGAGTGGCAGAATCAGGTCAAGCGTACCATTGTTCAAAAAGGATATGAGCAGAGATATTATCAGGAATCAAAATGAATGGCGTCGTTAAAAGTTCCATCTACTGCGTTGTAACGATTTTTCAGCCATTCAAGATACTACATGTATGATTTCTTGTCTGAAAAATCACTACGCCTTGTATATGAAACTTTTGACTTAGCCATTCCAGTACTTTTTACGAGAGCATCAATATGAATATGACAGTTTTTTTGACAATCTTTTCCAATGCGGTTTTACTGGATTTTATCCGGGGGCCTATGGTATGGCTCTCCTTTATAATATTCGGGCTGGGTCTGATTGGTCAAACGGTTAGGTTGTTGAACCTGACCGAAAAAAAAGAAACGCGGCGTATTGCGCCGAATGAAGATTTTGTACCCCAAAGCGCCTTATCAAAACGGGAACGCTTTTTCAGACGCCTGGCGTTTTTGAAAATAACCGTTATCGGGCAAAACGCCTGCATGGTGATGTTCAGTTTTCTTTTTCATGTGTGTCTGTTG
>JAJRPH010000187.1 GCA_024280875.1 Deltaproteobacteria bacterium
CACAGCCGTTGAAACTGAAGTCTGCCGCTTCCAATGCGGTTGCATCAAACAGTCGGCCGGTCAGCTGTGCGGAGAAGAAGGCGGATAATTAAGGTATAAGGCGGAAGATATAAGGATTTAGCCATTTTACGATATGGATGATTATAATAGTGTTTTAATTTATATACTTTTTCCCTTCAGTTTTCTACCTTCGACCTAAACACAAGGAGTTCACCATGGAAGCATTGCTTTATGTACCGTTAAAAGACAATACGGTTCAGTGTCATTTGTGCAGCCACCGGTGTATTATAAAAGACGGGCGCCGGGGTATCTGCAATGTGCGGGAAAATCAAAATGGACACCTTGAAACATTGGGTTTTGACAAAGTCATTGCCTGTCATATTGATCCCATTGAAAAAAAGCCGTTGTATCATTTTTATCCCGGTACATTGTCCTATTCAATCGGTACGGTGGGGTGCAACTTAAAATGCCGTTTCTGTCAGAATGCGGATATTGCACAAATGGCATCAGACCATGATGGCCGGATTGTGGGAAAATCTATTACGCCCGAGGAAATTGTTGCGGGTGCGGAAAAAGGGAACTGCAAGACCATTGCGTATACGTATACGGAACCCACGGTGTTTTTTGAACTGGCCCTGGCAACCGCAAAGCTGGCACATGCAAAAAATATTAAAAATGTTTTTGTATCCAATGGGTATATGTCTGCCGAAGCCCTTGACATGGTCAGCACGTTTCTGGACGCGGCAAATGTTGATTTAAAAGCATTTTCCAATGACTTTTATAAAAAAATGTGCAACGCCCGCCTGGCTCCGGTTTTGGAGGCATTAAAGAAGATGAAAGCCCTTAATATTTTTGTGGAGGTCACAACCCTTTTAATTCCCGGGTTAAATGATGACCCGGAAGAATTGAAAGATCTGACGGCATTTATCTTCAACGAACTCGGAGATGAAACCCCGTGGCATGTCAGCCGGTTTTATCCGACATATAAGTTGACAGACCGGCCGCCCACGCCCGTGGAGACGTTATTGACTGCCAGAGATATCGGGATCAACTCCGGCTTGAAATATGTTTATACCGGTAATGTTCCCGGTGAAAACAGTGAAAACACTTTTTGCTACAGCTGCGGTCAAAAATTGATCGACCGAATGGGATTCCGTGTGGCGAAAAATAAAATTATTGATAACAAATGCCCGGACTGCGGTGCAAAGATTCATGGGGTGGGGCTATCTTAATTATGATAAATAATGATAAACTATCCGGGGCTGTACAGGGAGTTATTAAAAATATTACAACCTACGGCCGGATGATCAAGTTTTCGCACACCATTTTCGCATTGCCGTTTGTTCTGTCAGCCGTGGTGCTGGCATTCCGGGAGCACTCCCTGGGGATAGCGGATATTTTCTGGATTGTCGCAGCGGCTGTAAGCGCCCGTTCAGCGGCCATGGGATTCAACCGGATCGCGGACGTCGGGTTTGACCGTGAAAATCCTCGGACCATGAATCGTGAAATCCCATCCGGTAAATTGTCTATGGTCTCGGCTGTCGGCTTTGTGGTAATTTCATCAGCGGTTTTTATTTTGAGCGCCGCAATGCTCAGCAAGCTGTGTTTTTATCTGTCGTTGCCGGTGCTCGGGGTGCTGTTCGGGTATTCCTATACCAAGCGCTTCACCCAGTGGTGCCACCTGTACCTTGGGTTTGCCATTTCCCTTGCGCCCATGGGCGCATGGATTGCAGCCACCGGCACGTTTTCCTGGGGAATTTTGTGCCTTTCATGCGCCCTGATGACGTATATCACTGGTTTTGACATTATTTACGCGTGCCAGGACACGGATTTTGATCAGGACCAAAAGCTGTTTTCCCTGCCATCAAAAATCGGGGTTCACAAAGCCCTAAATCTCTCCTCTGTTCTACATCTTGTATCCTTTGTCTTTTTTTTAATGGTTTATTTCATATTTGATATGCAGTCGGTTTATCTGATAACGGTGTGCCTGATCGGCGTTCTGTTTGTGGTGGAACATAAGCTGGTCAATCCGGATGATTTAAAACATATCAATATTGCTTTTTTTCATGTCAACAGCGTCATCTCGGTGGTTCTGTTTATCGGAATTCTGACTGATGAACTGGTCAGGCGGTGGATGTGATGAAGAAAAAATTTATTGTGGCGATAACCGGCGCATCCGGCAGTATTTATGGCCTTCGGCTGATTTCTGCCCTGATGAAATTTCCGGTGGAATTGTTCGTGCTCATATCAAAATCAGGCAGGCAGGTTACGGTCCATGAAACGGATTTTAAATCCGGTTCTTTTGCCGGATATTTTGGAAAAACCGGATACTTGGAAAAATCTGGAGAAGCGTTCCATGAGCAGGCCAACCTGATTGAAATCGACCCATCTGATTTTTTTGCCCCCATTGCCAGCGGTTCATTTCAGCATCAGGGAATGGTTATAGCCCCCTGTTCCATGAATACCCTGGCGGCCATATCATCCGGAATAACGGACAACCTGATTCATCGGGCAGCAGACGTCTGTTTGAAAGAAAAACGGCCGTTGATCCTGCTGGCAAGGGAAACCCCGTTCAGCCTGATTCATCTGAAAAATATGACCCGGGCTGCTGAAGCCGGCGCAATCATCATGCCCCCGTCACCGGGATTCTATACCCGCCCCACAACCATCGAGGATCTTGTGGATTCGGTTTTGGCAAGGGTGCTCGACCATCTCAACATAGACCATGAACTGTCCGTCCGCTGGGGAAGTTCACAAGCTTGATTCGCCCATTTGCTTTGTTATAAAGGGATCGCAGTAGCGCACTACAGCTTCGCCCTTTATGCCGTGCAAATGAACGAATCAAGCTTGTGATAACAATATTAGGTTCGCCTTTAACCAAAAAAATCTAATTCTATCTCAATCATAACCGTACTCAAAAATCGAAAATTAATAATTGAAAATTCAGCATGTTAAAAATAAACGTATCTCATCATAATGAATCCGAAAAAGACCTGCTTGTTGGAAGTATTGTAACGGCTGAATCTATAGCCGATGTACTGGGGATTGACAAAGAATCAGTCATAAGTGTTGTGGACAAATATCCCATGCGGATTAACCCGTATTTTTTCTCCCTGATCAAAAAGGCGGGTGATCCTATATGGAAACAGGTGATCCCGGATATTGCGGAGCTGGATCAGGAAATTTTTTTAAAACCTGATCCGCTTTGTGAAGAACCCCAGTCGCCGGTGCCGAACCTGATTCACCGGTACCCGGATCGGGTAGTTTTCATGGTGTCCAATAAGTGTGCAATTTATTGCCGCCACTGTATGCGCAAACGAAGGTTAGGCCAGGAAAAACAAGTTTCCCAAAGCGTGATTGATCGGGCAATTGCATATATCCGATCCACTCCGGAAGTCCGGGATGTCATTCTTTCCGGCGGCGACCCTCTGATGCTGAGCAATGAGCGACTGGAGAAAATTTTATTTCAAATTCGTCAAATACCGCATGTCCAGATCATCCGTATCCATACCCGGATACCGTGCGCGCTGCCTCAACGTGTTGATAAATCCCTGGGTGATATGTTAAAAAAATATCATCCGCTGTATATGAATATTCAGTTTAACCACCCGGATGAAATTACTCCTCAGTCTGAGGCAGCCTGTGCCGTTCTGGCGAATGCGGGTATCCCGTTGGGTTCTCAAACAGTGCTGCTCAAAGGGGTCAATGATGATTCAAAGGTGATGATGATTTTGATGCAGCGTCTGCTTAAAATCCGGGTCCGGCCCTATTATCTGCATCATGCTGATC
>JAJRPH010000188.1 GCA_024280875.1 Deltaproteobacteria bacterium
CGTTACTCACCCGTGCGCCACTTTACTCGCTCTAGCAAGCTAAAGCTTTCTCGTTCGACTTGCATGTGTTAAGCACGCCGCCAGCGTTCATTCTGAGCCAGGATCAAACTCTCCAATTAATATATCATGCACTCTGACGAGCACATCTTAATCCTGAAATTAACTTAGACCCAATTCAAACGTCACTATTTAGTTTTCAAAGACCAAAGGCACCATCTGTATTTTTTTTAAATGAGCAAATAAAACCTTTTAACACTCCCCGTTAGGGAATCTCTTATTTATATACTTAAAAATTTTATCTGTCAATACTTTTTTTTGAATCGCTATAAATTTTTAAGCACCTCCTTTTGGGAAAAAATCGTTTTCATCAAAAGGATTATGCGGTTCTACATGCCACTCATAACTTTGTCAACCACTAAATTTTAAAAAATCATTTTTTCTCAAAGTGTATACCAAACAGCACTTTTTCCTTAAAAGCACTTGACAAAAACCGGTCGTTTTTCTTAGCCGGTTATAAAGTGGTAACCAGTTGATTAAATGGAAATTTAAATCAAAATGGTGCATTAAAAAGCCCTTGATTCAGACAAAAATATGGTATTTTTCCCAAAAAATCCGAAAAAATTGTTTTTCTTATAGGTTATGCGCGTTTATCGTCTGCCTGCGCCATATTGACAAAGTCAGTTTTATTCTAAGGTCACAAAGACTGTTCCTGAGCAGCTATCTATGCCTCAAATCCTTATCTGGAGTATGCTGGCTACTATCAATGACCGATCAATTTATTATCTGAAATATCGGTTATATGCTTTTTCAAGGGCCTGAAAATTGATCGGGGACAGTCTGTCCACCTCAGCAATTACGTTTATATTGCCATAGAATTCAATGGCATTTTTATTGATTTGATTTTTTGGCCCGTTCATCACTACCCCAAACACCTCAAGGCCGTTTTGTCTCAGTAATTCAAGAGTCAATAGCGTATGGTTGATTGTCCCAAGTGTACTTCTTGCCACCAGCAGTACCGGCAAATCTAAAAATTTCATCAGATCAACCATGAAGTAATTTTTATTCAACGGCACCATCACTCCCCCGGCTCCCTCAACGATCAAACAAGGATATGTTTCATCATCCGGCAGATTAAAGGCTTTTAATTCGATTTGCACACCGTCATGACTGGCAGACGCATGGGGAGAAAGCGGTTGAGAGAGCAGATACGATTCCGGTATAAAATATTCATCAGGCAAACCTGTTACGCTGCGCATCCAGGCGGTATCGGTCATGTCGTCCTGCCCACTTTGAATTGGTTTCCAGTAGGCAGCCTTCAACCCAGCCATTAAGATCGCACTGACAACCGTCTTGCCGACATCTGTGTCTGTTCCGGTTATAAAGATTTTTTTCGGGAATTCAATGTGATGCATATTCAGTCCCGGCCCCTAATATCATAATCGGATATCACTATTTATATGTACGCCACTTATTAAACACGTCAATCACCTGATCAATATGCTTTCGGGTATGCAGAACAGATAAAGACAAACGGATTCGAGAAGCACCTGAGGGTACGGTTGGCGGGCGTATCGCACTGATGAGAATCCCGTTTTCTTCCAGCCAGCTCGAAAGCGCAAGCGCCTCTGCTTCTTTTCCAACCATTATTGGAATAATTTGGGTTGATGATGAACCTGTTTTCCATCCCATGTCATGAAGCGAGCTCCGGAGATATTCTGCATTGGCCTGAAGTGACTTTCTTTCCGCATCCATTTCAGGAATTAAATCAAGGGCCGCATCAATAGCGCCTATAACTGAAGGCGGCAGGGCCGTGGTGTAAATCAGTCCTGAACAGCAGTTAATCATAAACGTTCGAAGTTTTTCAGAACAAGCAAGGTACGCTCCGAAAGAACCGCAGGCCTTTCCAAATGTACCGATAACCAGATCAATATCATGCCCGCAGGTAAGCCCCATGCCCTGATGCCCGAACACCCCGGTCGCATGAGCGTCATCGACAACTAAAAAAGAATCGAATTTTTCCGCAAGTGCGACAAGAGCCTGCATATCCGCCATGTCACCGTCCATACTGAACACCGATTCCGTAACAATAAATATCCTGGAAAAGCCTTTCTTTGAATTTTCCGCAAGCAACTGTTCGAGATGTGACAAATCATTGTGGTGATACACGACAACCTTGCAGCGTGCCAGGCGGCATCCCTGAATCAGACTGTTATGATTAAGCTGATCTGAAAGAATCAATGAATTCCGGTCCGCAAGAGCCGGTATGACGGAAATATTGGCCTGAAAACCGGAAGAAAGTACCAGGGCCGCTTCCACCTGTTTCAATTGAGCCAGCTTGTTTTCAACATGTTCATAAAAATCATAATTTCCGCATATCAAACGGGACGCAGTGGCACCGGACCCATATTTATGAATAAATTCAATGGATCGCTCCTGAAGCAGTGGATGCATGGCCAGCCCCAGATAATCATTGGAGCAGAAATTTAGCATAGTCTGCCCGTTGATATTGATTTCAATTCCGTTTAGCGGCAGCACGTTTCGCAGCTGCCTCAGTTGACGATTTTCAATTCGCCGGTCAATTTCCGTATCAATAAAACTAAACTTATTTTTATGTGAATCATTAACCATTTAAATTAAATATAATACTTTTTAAAAAAGATTAAACCGCCAAAAGAAAAATGCGCCAGGATCTGGCGCATTGATTAAAAATCAAACAAAATAATATCTTGTCGATGAAAAAAGCGCAATATTCCGAAAATTTAAATAAAATTAATAAGACGGTTACGCGTAAAATTGTTTAATCTGATCCACAATGTACTCAATCTGTTCTTTGCGCAATTCCGGGTAGACCGGAAGCGCTAATGTATGATCAGCAGCAAATTCTGATACCGGGAAATCACCGGTTGAATATCCCAGTCCTGAAAAGCACTTCTGGAGATGAAGCGGTACCGGATAATATATTTCACACCCCACTTGATTATTAATTAAAAATTCCTTAAGTTCATCCCGTTTTTCAGGCACCTGGACAATAAACTGATTATAAATATGACGGTTTTCCTTCTCAAAAGGAACTGTGACCTTATTACTTAATCCGGCTTCTATAATAAGAGAATTATACATTTGTGCGTTTTCCTGCCGACTTTTTGTCCACTGATCCAGATATTTGAGCTTAATTGATACAATGGCTGCCTGGAGCGCATCCAGCCTGAAATTCCCGCCAATTTGGCTGTGGTAATACTTGGGATGCCCACCATGCACCCTTAGAATTTTTAAATTTTCATACTGGTCTTCTGAATTGGTTGTTACAATACCGCCATCTCCAAACCCGCCGAGGTTTTTAGACGGGAAAAAAGAAAAGCAGCCGAAATCGCTCAAAGAGCCCGCACGCTGTCCATGATATTCGGAGCCGATCGCCTGGGCAGCGTCCTCGATCACTACCAGATTATTATCTTTGGCAATCCTTGACACTTCATCCATATCCGCGCATTGACCGTATAAATGAACCGGAATGATGGCTTTTAGCGTTTTGCGCACCTCTTCCGACATTTCTTTTATCGCTGCATCAATCTTGGCCGGAGAGATATTATACGTATCCGCTTCAATATCAACAAAAACAGGAATTGCCCCCACCCGGCTGACAGCACCGGCTGTAGCAAAAAAAGTATATGGCGTGGTAATCACTCGATCTCCATGCCCGATGTTGGCCGCCATCAAGGACAACAACAGCGCATCCGTACCGGAAGAAACACCGACAGCATATTTTGTCGAACAATATTGAGCGATTTCATTTTCCAGTTTTTCCACAACCGGGCCGAGAATAAAATACTGGCTTTCATAAATGTCTTCAGTCACCTGAAGACATTCGTCTTTAATAGTCTGGTATTGCGCTTTTAAATCAAGCAACGGGACCTGCATATTCGATTACCTTTCAATTGATGCGCGGTGCATACTGATCTAAACGTCAGTATAAGTGCGCCTGTCAATGAAACTGCTTCTTATTGTTAACTTTTTTCCGGTAATTATTCGATGTTTCAGTTGAAATTGCTTTAACTGGTGAGCAGTGGGTATTTACTGCATGATACCCGAGCAATCGATCGATCTCATTGGTTAAGGCCATGCCAGCTCTTAACCCCATCTGTTCGGGCAGTTCCATGATGGTTTCTGTTTTGCCAGGTATCACCACATGAAGAAAGCCCTGACATTTACCGGGATAATTTTTCAGTATCAGGTACAAATCATTTAATACCCGTTGATCTGTTCTTGAGGCATCCAGCGTCATGTGGACACTTGCTGTCCAGATTTCTTCCGCCTTATTAATAGGAACGATGCTTTCCGCCAGAATTTTGACAAATTTTTCATTCTTCTGGACCTCTCCCTGTACAAAAACTGGGATATCGGTAAAAATAAAATCGTTCACCTGGGTAAAAACCCTTGTAAAAATGACCACCTCCACCGAACCATGGATGTCCTCCAGTTCCATAAACGCCATGGGGTCTCCCCGCTTGGTCGTGATTGTTTTGACACTCCGGATGATACCGCCCATGCGGACAACGGCACCATCTTTGACACCTTCATCCATTAAGTCAAGAGAATTTCTATTCGCGAATTTTTCAAGCAGATCCTGGTATTCATCTAAAGGATGTCCCGTAATATAAAAACCGATAGCCTCTTTTTCCAGACTCAGCTTGTGCTTTTCATCCCATTCGGCAATATCAGGCATGGTGGGCGGGTTCAACGGCTCCTGACCGGCC
>JAJRPH010000001.1 GCA_024280875.1 Deltaproteobacteria bacterium
CCTCCCATGCCGGGATGCTGCCGTCAGCATTGCCTGCCTTTTCAGCGCCCAACGGGGTAAGGTCTTTACCGAGTCGGTCTATTTCCTCCGGGCTTAATTTGGCCCAGGTATTAGTCGCGGCCATGGTGACCGCAAAAAAACAAACAATCGTAATTAATATTATTTTTCGCATGATATTCTCCTTCTGTCATTATTTGTAACGGCTGGCTGAATTTGAGAAAATAACAGCCACACCCACATGCATTTTCTAAATTTAAACCTGATGGCTTCGTAAAAAGTCCAACTTCTGCGTTTCGCTGCATCCTTCGTTTCTTCATGGTACGCTAAGTACTAATCATCACTCAGGATTTGCGTGCCTTGAATTTGGAGCTTTTTTCTTTGCCATCAAAATTCGACTTTTTACGAGATTGTCAAACCTGGTGTTTCTCAGCTGAATTTAAAAAGAATACTTGAGACTGCAACCAATAAAATCGCGGTCGTTTTTCTTGTTGTCGACCCCTCTGGCACCAAAGAAATTTGCGTAGCTTACGTCAAAACTCCAGCTTTGATATGTGCTTTTTAACCCAAGCATGACAGCCTTTCGATGCTCAAGAAAAGTGCGTCCCGGCGATGGACTTGTCCCGCTCACATCATGGTTCCATCCGATCCGCGGAGACAGGTTCACTGCGCCGATGGCGCTGAGATAGTTAAAAATCAGGCGCGACCGATAGCCCCAGGAACCGCTGTCATATATGATACCACTCGGTGATTCAAGAATCTGTACATCCGGTAGATCATGCACATAGGTGTACCCGGCTTCTGTTATAAAAGCGCCACCATCAGCGCCGAGAATTGGGGCAAGGACTTTCGTGAAAGTGACCTGGGCCTGACTCACGTCATAAAGCAGGAAACCGGCAATGTCCGTTTCAAACTGGCCCAGATAGTTTCCAAGCAGATTGTTTTCCGCCTGATTTTTATTGATTGCACCGACCGTTGCTCCAATCAACTGGGCATCATCAACCTGGAACGGCACATCCAGTCGGTGAGATGCTTCTCCCCGCATTGACCATCCAAAGGCTTCAGTACTAAAGCTCAAACCAAAAAGCTGAATGTCTTCCTGGTACTCTGTGTAATACTTTGCAGTCTCAACATAAGAGTCGACTGAATAGGCTCCTGTAACTTGTTTTACATCACCACCGGTGGCAGCAGTGCCGGCAATTGCCTGAGACGATTCCTTGGGTGCTCCAAATGCCACACCGGCCACTGTACCGGCGGCAATGGCCCCTTTTATATCACCGGGGTTCATTGCCAGATACGTGCCTGTTGCGGTGGCGATTGGAACTGCTGATGCGGCTATGGTCCCTGCAGCCTGCGCGCCTGCTGCGGTGCCGGTGGTTGAGCTGAGAACCGGCAAACGACTGTGGTAGTTAAGATAATAAAATCCAAATTCCGTGTCATTTAAAGCCGGCACAAACTTTCTAAAGGAAAGACCCCACTGGCCCTGATCATCCGCTTCCCGCGTTTTGGACCTGCCGATTGCCATAAACGTATCTTCCACCGAAGCATCGCCCATGTCTCCGAAAGGGCTTTGATCAAGTATTGCCTTGAACCCGTCAGGGGTGGCGTAATCCTGGCTGGAGAAGTAAGTGCCGCTTGCATCGGCTTCTGTCTCACCCCAATCATAAAGATAAAGAGCCTCAATACTTGTATTTAATGTGGGCGCAACAGACATATAAACCATGCCTTCCGGAATAAGCGCTTCCCTGATCTCTGCGCCGGGAACACGAATCGCACCGGCATTAATCGGATTAATTACGTTAATACTGTTTCCGATAAAAGTGGATTCACCCCAGTTAACCACCTGGTCGCCAACTTTTAACATAACAGGCACCTCACCAAAATCATGAGCACCCCACACATATGCATCCAGCAGTTTAATATCCGTTCCCGCCTGCTCTTCACCTTTATCGCCCAGCTGGACGTACTTTCTGTCGTGCTCCATTATCTCATAATCATAAAAGGCTGTTCCACGGGTAAATAAACCAAAATTATCGCTTCTGATTTCAAGATCACTGGTAATTTTAGCCGCGTTGCTGATCATGCCCTGGTCAAAATTAAGATTCCCGTTATCACCATTCGCGCCCTGTTTGTTCCCGCCATTGACCTTTTGGATCAGGTCCGGATCACGGTCTTCGACACGCCATTTTGCGCCCCAGGAAAGAGTCGTATCCAGGTTGACTTTATAGGCATCGCCATCGTAGAGCTGAAGAGCTTTAACCGGTGACCCGTTCCCGAATAAGAAAATTGAGACCAGAGCTAATATAACTGTTGGTTTCCAGACATTCTGCTTTGATGAAAAAAATTTCAATTGAATACTCCTTTCTTCTTTTATTTGTTTGAATTTATGTATTTTGATCAAACATATTAAAGAAATGTTTCAGTTCACTGGTATTTCCCGTGGTAATTTCCAACTCCCCGGTAATCAGCGACCATAGTTGTCCGGCGAGACCGGTATTCCCGAGCAGCATCTTTGCCCAGATGGTTCGTGGAAGTTTAATGGCAAGATCCGGATTTCCCGGAAAATGATCCAAATACTCGGCAACCCCTTTTCGAATATGCAGACCGAAACCCTGTTCTACGTCAGAAAAATAAATACCAAAAATCTGGTCAACATCGCCACTTTTTTCAGGGTCAAGGGCAACCCGGAGGGCCTTTACAAAACGTCCGGGAGCGGTTTTCAGAATCGCATCTTCGTTGATCAGGGGGACAGGCAGACTAAATCTATCCGCCTTACCTTCCAATTCCAGGGCCTGGGTGAGGTAAAAATTGCGGGTAGTCGCCGCAGGCGTTACCTGTCCCATGCTACGCAACGCATCAGCTTTTAATTGTTTCGCCTCGGCATTGTCAGGATCAAGACGAAGGACGTATGTAACCAACTGTGCGGCCCATGCCCATTCATGACTTTTCTGCGCTTCTTTAACTTTAATCAATACGGCATTCTGTCCACCAAAACCATCTACAATTTTTTGGGCTTCAATATGCGGCGGTGCTTTGTGCAAAGTAGCTGCATCCGTTCCATACCAACCCAGCAGTGCCATAAATATTTCTTTGGGATAAAATGAGATTTCACCATAATGCTCGTTGATGTAAGGATCATTGGCCAGATGCGGCGGCAGTTTGACAAAATATTCCAGTTCGTCCGGTCCAAGCCCTCTATTAATTCCCCGGATGGTCTGATCATATATATATTGAACGGCATCCCGATAATTTGTCAGGGTACGATTGATCTTCTCTTTTCCGGATAAAGGAACGCCGTGAACATTAACAAGGTGTTCGACGTCCAGGTGCCGCATATAATCGATGCCGTCTATCCATTGTGACGGCTCCCGGAATACTCCCCCCCTGAGCGTATACATATTTGCCACCGTCGGCCAGAGATGATTATTAATTACCACTTTTTTTTCCGGAAGATAGATGATGAGTGTATCGGGTGAATCCGAAGCATAACTCGCGAAATGAAATTTGACCCCATCGATCACAAGATCCTGCTCACCAGAAATGGTGTGGGTCGGTTTCACATATCCATTGGTTGGGATACCATGGCTCATATCGAGAAAATAAGGCCCTAATCCCATATTCGGCATAGCATCCGGTCCTGTCGCCGGAAGATGCAGTCCAAAATGAATGGATAGTCTTCGAACAAACGTCATCCCGATTTCACTGGCTTTACTTATATATGTATCATGAAGCAGCGCATGCCCATAGATCGGAATATCACTGTTTTTATTTTCCAA
>JAJRPH010000189.1 GCA_024280875.1 Deltaproteobacteria bacterium
AATATATAGCCCTGATTTTGCATGCATCAGAGATTAACATATACATGTATCAGGGATAAATAATAATTTACTATCCAAGGAGGTGAATATTATGCCAGGATTTGATGGGAGCGGACCAATGAATGGTGGCCCCATGACGGGAGGCGTCAGGGGATATTGTAATCCCGCTTATGCCGGTTCTGGTTCTGGGAGACCCATGGAGTATGGGAGAGGAATGGCTTATGGCAGAGGCTTCAGGGGCGGCTATGGCCAGGGCAGAGGGTTTCGGCGAGGATATGCCGGAATGCCTGTCCAGTACCCTGATGTGTATCCCCGGAGCCCGGCTGATGAATTAAATTTGCTTAAACAGCAGGCGGATTCGATAAAAAATACACTGGATTCCATAAACAGCAGAATCGTTGAACTGGAAACTGCTTAATTATCGAAAACGATAGTTGCCTGTTAAGGCATTACGATGAGAGGTCTTTATCCGTCTCCGGCAGTTGGAATTATCGCCGGAGACGGAAACCTGTTTTGTTTAGGGTATGGATTTATAGAAATTCGGATGGTTGTTTGAGCTTTTGGATATGCTCGTTGGAACCTTGCCTGGGATTGGAGATGAACGGGTGTTTGACTGATCAGGTTTCCGGAATAATCCGGCATAGAGGAGGAATTCTTAATGAAGATTGCAGTATCGTCCAAAGGAGTAGCTCTTGATTCTGAAATTGATGAGCGGTTTGGAAGGGCCGCTTATATTTTGATTGTTGACCCCGCCAGTTTTGATGCAGAAGTTTTAGATAATTCAGAAAATATAAACGCTGCTCAGGGTGCGGGAATCCAGGCTGCTTCCATGGTGAGTGGTAAAGGTGCAAAAGCGCTCCTTACCGGTTTTTGTGGTCCCAAGGCCATGACGGCATTTTCCGCAGCCGGCATTCAAGTGTTTACCGGTCAGACAGGAACTGTCCGGCAGGCCGTTGAACGATTTAAGCAAGGGGGGCTGCAGCCGGCAGCCAAAGCCAATGTTGTGGAAAAATTCGGTATGACCGGAGGAGCCGGTGTGAATGCAAGTGGACCCCAGTCCCGCACAGGCGGGAGAAGAATGGGCGGTTCCGGGCGAGGGATGGGTATGGGAGGAGGCGGTAGATGCATGGGCGGTTCCGGGCGAGGCATGGGCGGGGGGCGCGGAATGGGCATGCAGGGGGCCGGGAATTTGTCTCCGGCAGTTTCCTCAAAACAGGAAAGCCTGGCGGAATTAAAAAAACAGGCAGCTGATTTACAGCAGCAGATGGAAGAGATTCAGAGAAAAATAAAAAATATATAGAAGTTTAGAACAGAAAGACATGACCATGGAAAATTTTGATGATTTTGTGAATAACCTACAGGAACAGATATTTGATGAAGCAAGAGACGCTTATGGGGAAAAAGGATTTCAGCGATGGCGCAATCCCCTGTTCCACGGTAAAATTGAATCCCCTGACGGCCAGGCGCGCCTCACCGGTGATTGTGGCGATACAATGGAAATTTTTCTTAAATTTGAAAATGACCGTGTAAAACAGGCGTCTTATTTTACCGATGGATGCGCATCCAGTGCTATCTGCGGGTCTTTTGCCGCGGAACTGGCGATGGGAAAAGATCCGGATGAATTAACCGATATAACCGGTGATTCCGTTTTAAAAGAGATCGGCCGACTTCCGGAAACGGATATGCATTGTGCAAGCCTCGCCGCGGCAACACTTCAGGAGGCATTGAGCAATTATATGTCCGTCAGGCGAAAGGGAAAATAATTGGAAAGAATTGATACACCGGATCATGACTGCAACTGCGACGGTCCTGTTGATTCAGCTATTTATTTGCCAGGCGATCAAAAGACAACGAGAAACAGGATCATGCATTTTTTGGTTCGCTGGCTGGCATTTTTCGGGATTTTTGCCGGTACAACGGTCTGTCCTTTCTGCGGTCAGCCGGGATGCCCGGTAGGAGCTGGCGGCGTGGCGTTTGCCGGAGGATTTTTTGCACTTTTAACCCAGAATTGGAAAGCTGTTTTATCAACGGTAAAAAATAAGATCATCCCTCCACCTCCTTTAAGGCCAGATCCTGATATGCGTGAAACAGCCGGTGGCAAAAACTGTCCCATCGCCGGCAGATATCACGGGTCTGATCATCCATGGTCATCAGATTCGGGTGACGGACCAGTTCGTTGATCTCCATGGATAAAGCGCTGACAACCGAGACATTAGCACCGGCCAGCAAATCAATGACAAGGGTGTCCGGCGGGTACCATTCTGCGGCTTTCTGCATATCCCTGTGAATTTGTGTGAACAGCACGTTTCGCGGTCCTTCCCACAACTCATTAATGGCTGAATCCCGGAAAATGCGGGGCAGAGCGGAAAAATCTTCCATGACACCGTGGCCACCGAACACCGACATGGCGGTGCGCAGTGGCGAATTCTTGAATTCTTGTCGGACCAAATTATCTTATTGATTTTTATTAAGATTGATTCCAAAAATAGCTGTTTTCTGAGCTTAGGGCTTATATTTCGCACGATCAGATATGTTTTTTCGAATTTAAATGCCGAGGTGTCAAAGCAGAGGCTAATAGCTTGATATTGCACCAAATAAAATAAATCTAGACTTTTGCCTTAAATTGTTTTACAACGTCTCAAAAACAC
>JAJRPH010000190.1 GCA_024280875.1 Deltaproteobacteria bacterium
TAATTTAGATTAAAAAATCAAAAATAAAACAATCGCTGTAAAATAAATAGAAAAACTATTTTCCAAAATTGCAACTTGACCGGGGTTTATATTTTTAACATATTGATATTTTTCATAAGTTAACCGGACAGCAATGATCAATCATAGATGGAGAAAGTTTGCAAATAGAGGGCCTGCCGGTGATTGCCTGAATCTTGAGACAATAAAAATCAACTTAACTAAAGCCCGATAAGCAGGTAAAATTCTTACACCACCAGAATATCATTTTTTTCAAGAGAGGCATCCGTTATTAAATCCAGTTGCCGGATATCAAACATCTGCTTTAGCGTATCAATATTTTTTTTGTTCAGCCCCTGCATGCGGGACAGGCTTCTGGGATGAACCGTCAGGGTCACCGCATCATTAGAAGAGGTTTTCTCTTTGATTTTTTTTGCCGCCGAATCCAAAAAAATTTTTGAAAACACCATGTGCCCCAGTGCCGGGTGGTAGGGCCCGGCAAGGACGGTAGTCAGATCATCGAGTTCTTCGGATGCCTGCAGGCCCATTCGAATTACATTAATATGGTTTTCCTGAAATAAGAGATAGAGTCTTTTTAGCTGGGCCACGCATTTTTCAATGGACATCGGCTGGTATTTACCTTTTTGATACAAATTCGCCAGCGGACTGCCGTTAATGACCAGGGTCGGGTAAATTCGAACAAAATCGGGTTGTAAAGCGATAATATGTCCGGCGGACTCTAAGCACAACTCGTCATTGTCCCCCGGTAGCCCGGTCATCATCTGCAATCCGATTTGATATTTTTTCTGTTTGAGCAGGGATACTGCTTTAATCGTATCTTCCGCCGTATGCCCCCGACCGGCCTTTTTAAGAACCGGGTTGATCATGGATTGTACACCCAGCTCAACGGTTGATATCGGATATGGGCTGATCAGATTGAGCTGGTCTTTGTCAATGGTATCCGGCCGGGTGGAAAACCGGATTCCGTCGATTTTTTTTGATTTAGCAAAAGACACCACCGGGTCAAGCAGCTGTTGAATCCGGTCCGGTGCAAGCCCTAAAAAATTGCCGCCAAAAAATGACACCTCCGTCCAGGTCCTGTTCTTTCGTTTATAACCGAGAAATTCATCGACAATTGCATGGATTTCATTTGCCGAGGGTATGGCATTGGATGTGCCGGTGATTGCCTTCTGGTTACAGAAAATGCACTGATGGGGACAGCCATAATGGGGAATAAATATGGGAATGATAAATGGTTTAAAGAACGGTTTCATTGATTTGCTTGTGTGGGTATGATGACCTGATAAATATTTCGGCTTTTTTTAAGGTTATGAATCCTTTTCATTCAAAAGCCTCACGGCCTTTTGTGCGGCCGCCTGTTCCGCTGCTTTTTTGTTTTTGCCGGTTCCCCGGGTTTTGATGTTGTCCACAACCAGTTCCACTTCAAATGTTTTGTCATGATCCGGTCCTGTTTCATTGATGATGCGGTAATTGGGCTGTTGATTGAGAGTTGCCTGCACAATTTCCTGGATTCGGCTTTTAAAATCCTGATTTTCTTCAGGGATTGCAAGTTCGTCAAAAAGACCTGAAAAGTGGTGGCGGATCACTTCAAAGACCCGGTAAAAACCGCCGTCCAGGTAGATCGCTGCCAGTAAGGCCTCAACCGTATCGGCAAGTATCGAACTCTTTTCCTGGCCACCGGATTGCATTTCTCCTTTGCCCAACCGGATAAATTCACCCAGATGTATTTTTTGTGCAACGGCATACAGCTGGCATTCATTGACCAGGCGGGATCGAATTTTAGACAGATCTCCTTCATTGCGTTCCGGAAACCGGTCGATTAACAAATGACTGATTATCACGCTTAAAACAGAATCGCCCAGAAATTCAAGTCGTTCATTGTCTTGCGCGTCTTTGTCCGGGAGCTCGTTTACATAAGAGCTGTGCCGTAGCGCGTGTTCAAGAAAATCCTTGTTGTTAAAAGTATAACCAAGGTTTTCTTCGAGAGTGGATAAGTCGGGATTCATCATTTTAAATTCATCGTCTGGATTCATTCGTGGCTGGACCTGCTTGATTCTCAGCACCGGATTTCACTTGGTTAATTTCACGTTTTAGGCGTTCGTATAGGACATAGGGAACGCAAAGGTCTCCTTTTCCCGTGCCGAGTTGGATTTCCGGGTTAATCGCACCGTGAAAATCAGAACCGCCGGAGACCAGTAAATCAAATTTTTCCGCAAGTTCGGCAAAGTAATCTGTTTCTTCGGCAGAGTGATTCGGATAATAAACCTCTACTCCCTTTAAACCCATGGGCACCAGTTCGGAAATAAGATATTCATATGCATCAAAATCCACAACATCCAGCAGTCCTGGATGGGCCAGAATCGGGATACCTCCGGCCGAAAGAATCAACTCAACGGCTATTGCAGCCTCCACCCGGGGTTTGTCGATGTATGCTGGTTTGCCTTTTCCAAGATACGTGTCAAATGCATCATTAATGGAGTCGGCAAACCCTTTTTTCACCATCACCCTGGCAATATGCGGCCGGCCGATTTGTGCTTTTTCTTCGGACGCTGAAATCACTTCATCCAGCGATATGTCAACGCCCAGTTCATTCAAACGGGCAAGAATACCGGGGTTTCTGTTTTTTCTGGCGTATTGCTGCTGCAGTAAGATTTGATTCAGATCAGGATGGTCAACATCAAAGCCGTATCCCAGGATATGAAAACTTCCGGAAACACTGAAAAGATCGGGAGGAGCTGCACTAATTTCAACACCGGTCAGAAATTTGACCGGGCCGAGAAGATGGCGGTGAGCCAATATTGTTTTGACCCCTTCAATGGAATCATGGTCGGTTAAAGCAAAGGCCTTTAAACCGGCTTTTTTAGCAAGGGACGGCATCTCAAGCGGATCAAGGGATCCATCGGAAGCAGTTGAGTGTATATGTAAATCAATAATCCCGAACTTATAATCCAAGAGCCTTCTCTATAGCTTCCTCTTTGGTTTTACATTCAATGCATTGGGTGGTGACGGGACGAACCTGCAGGCGCTTGATGGATATATCATCCCCGCATTTTTCGCATATACCAAAGGTGCCGTTATCAAGCCGGTCAAGCGCCTTTCTCACTTTTTTGATCAGCTTATGCTCTCTGTCACGAATCCGTAGTTCGAAATTCCGGTCTGCTTCATAGGTTGCCCTGTCGGTAGGGTCGGGAAAATTGCCTTTGGGGGTGTTCATGTCTAATACCGTATTGTCGGCCTGACTCAACAGATCTTCCATGCGCTTTGTTAAAAGGTCTTTGAAAAAGGCCAAATCTTTTTTCTTCATCGCTTATTTTCCCCTTTCCGTCATCATGCATAAAGAAATTACTGCTGCAACGATTCTTCTCTGTCATTCTATTGATACTTTTCCAGAAATCGAATCCATACCACGGTTTTTTTTAAATGCAAAGAAAAAAATTTTAAATCAAACTATAAATTAAGCGGGTTTAGTATAATCCCAATCTGTTTGAAATATATACAGTATACAATAAGAAAGAATTTGTATTCAAGGAAAATCGGGTGATTTTTTAAACAGCAGAAGGCAAATGTCGTTTATGTGGGACTTGTTTTCAACGAATTGTTTCGTCTCTTTCTTTGTCCAGGTTAAATAGTTTGCAGGTAAAATCCAGGTAAACGGATTTATTTCGGTGGGATCCGGGATTTTTCAGAAAAAGGGTCGGATCGTGAAGGATTTTTTTGATCAAAGACGCCGTCATTCTTTCAAAAGCCATCTGATCATTTGATGACAGGTGCTTCAAGGTCTGCAGGGTTTTTGATAATTCCATCTTAGCAATGCCATTCAGCTTGTTTTTTAAGGCAATAATTGTCGGTATAACGTCTAAACGTTCATGCCAGTCCGTAAATTTTATCACGGATTCATCAACAATTCGTTCGGCTTTTATGGATTCCGCATTTCGGGTTTCAATATTTTCAGTGATAACGCCCTGAAGGTCGTCAATGTCATACACATAGGCATCTGAAATACGGTTGATGGCCGGGTCAATATCCCGGGGAACGGCAATATCAATAAAAAACAGCGGCCGGTTTTTGCGCAACCGCATGGTTGGCTTGACATGGGCTTTTGTAATTATATAATTCGGCGACCCGGTTGAACTGATTATGATATCAACGGTTTTTAGTTTTTCAGGTATTTCTTCCAAACGGATGGCATTGCCGTTATACCGATTGGCCAGTTCGACACCGACGGAAAGCGTCCGGTTTGCGACCAGCAGGTTGCCTGAAGAGGTGTTGTGTATGAGATGTTCCACAGCCAGTTCGGCCATTTCTCCGGCTCCCACCAGCAGGATGGTTTTGCCGTCTAAGGTATCGAAGATTTTCCTGGCCAGTTCTACGGCCGCATAGCTGATGGAAACAGCGTGTCCGCCGATGCCGGTTTCGCTACGGACGCGTTTTGCAACGGAAAAAGCTTTATGCATCAGCCGGTTGAGTATCAGTCCTGTACTTTTTTGATTGACCGCTGTTTTAAATGCTTTTTTGAGCTGACCCAGAATCTGAGGTTCGCCGATCATCATGGAATCCAGGCTGGATGCCACCCGGAACACATGCTGAATTGACCGGGTTCCTGAATGGATGTATGTGCATTTTTTCAGTTGGGCTTGGGGGATGGCTTTTGTCCCGGCGATAAATGATAAAATGGCTTCAATAGCATGTGATCGATTATCTGTCACCATCAGTACTTCGACCCGGTTGCATGTGGAAAGGATCATCACTTCATTGATGTAAGGCGTTTTTTGATATAATTTCAGGGCATTTTGAGTTTCTTCGCCTGAGAATGCCAGCTTTTCCCGAAGTTCAACAGGAGCGGTTTTATGATTGACTCCGATCAGGACAATCTCTGACATCTCCGGCCCTGTTTTCGGGATATCAGCCGGTTCACCATTACCATTTTGTGAATTCATCATGGTGCCCCTCCAACAGGAAATTAACCCCAAAGAATGTGAATAACAGAGCGGCAAAGCCGATAATTGCCATGATAGCGGCCCTCCGTCCCCGCCATCCGGCAACCAGTCTGCCATGCAGCAGGGCCGCATAGATCAGCCAGGTAATCACCGACCATATTTCCTTATTGTCCCAGCTCCAGAACCTTCCCCATACTATCTGGGCGTAAATAAAACCGGTGATCAGCCCGATGGTCAGCATGGTAAAACCAGTGACAATAAAGGCATATCCGGTTCTGTCCAGAAATTCCAGAGAAGGCAATCGTTTTAAAAAGAAACGGTTGGACTTTGTTTTTATGGCATGTTCCTGGATCAGGTATAATATGCCGGTACCGCAGGCCAGCGATAGTGATCCTTCAGCGATAAATATAATTATAATATGGAGGATCAGCCATAAGCTTTTAAACAAAGGGGTTGGTGCCACGGCAACTGCGGGAACACAGAATGCGGCAATCATTATGGCAGTGGTAAGGGGGGCGGCATAAACTCCTAAAATGTTCAGACGGTATCTGTATTTCAACACGAGAAAAACCCCGGCAAGAGACCAGCCGGCGAACAAAAGGGTCTGATGGAGATTCTGGGCCGGGAAATAGCCGATTTGAAAAAATTCAACCCCGATCAGGACCGTATGAACGCCAAAACCGGCCATCATGATGCTGTATGACAATTTGTGATAAATCTTTTTCTGGGCAAATAAAAAGATTATATAACCGGCAGAACTCAACAGGTATAATAATATAATTATGAATAATATCGAATTCATAAATCGTTCCTTTAAATTATTCTTTTGTCAGACGGGTCTCCCGAACCCCTGCGCTGATCAGTGTCTCATAATCATATCCGCTGCCCAGAACTTCAAAAAGCACCTGGTTGATATTTTCTTTTTCGTTATTTTTTATCATTTCCAGCAGGTTGTCATGTATCAGTTCTTCAAAAAGTGGTTTATGAGCTTCAGGCGCATGTTCCCTGCTGAGCAGTTTTTTCCGGATCTCTCCCAAAAGAGTGAGAAACAGGGCATATTCGTCTCCGAACGCTTTTTCAAGGTCTTTTCTCAGTTTTTTTGCGAATGCCGGGCTTTTACCGGTGGTCGAGATGGCAATGCAAAGATCTCCCCGCCGGACGATCGCCGGAAGAATAAAGTTACAGATATCCGGCACATCGGCAATGTTACATAACATATTCAGTTTTTCAGCATCTGCGTTAATCCGGCGGTTTAATTTTTCGTCATTGGTAGCGCCGATCACTAAAAAATTTTCGTCAAGATCTCTTGTTTGATAAGGCCGTTGAATAAGCGTAATTCCTGATTTTAGTTCAAGAGCCTTTAATGCCTCAGTAAATTTGGGGCTGACCACTGTTACGATGGCCCCGCATTCCAATAAAGTTTTTGCTTTTCGTGAGGCAACTAATCCTCCGCCGACCACCAGGCAGTGTCTGCCCTTGATATCTAAGTTTACAGGATAAAACATTAAACGGTATCCAGTTGTATTGTTTTAAGATCCTGGGCCAAAACCAGCGGCCCCGCATATGTTTTGCGGCACTGTTTTCTGATCTCTGTTTCACCACATCCCGGTTGATCGCATTCCGGATAAAAATGCGTGAGCACCAGTTTTTTTACATTTGCCATGCTTGCAATTTTTCCGGCGTAAGACGGTGTTAAGTGCCCATCCTCTTTCATATGATCAGGAAATGCACATTTATCTGAATCAAGACAGAGCATGCACTTCGGATCAGGGATGGCACACAGGTTCCGGACCCGAGAATAGTGACGGAAAGTTTATTTTTTTTTGGTTTTTTTTGCATGCTTTGAAGTGTTTTCAAATTGACTGATGATCCATGTTGTCAGCTGATTTATATCATTTACATCCGTCTGGTCTCTCAGCAGCTCAATCTTTGCTTCCGCCCGTGCCATGCTTCGATGGCCCCCGGCAGAACCGAACTTTCCAAACTTTTGGGACATCAGCTCACCGGCATCTTTGAGGGTTCCGTCATTTCGGACCACAATGACCAGCTTGTCTTCATAAATACCGGAAACAACGCTCCAGGTAATTAAGTTAAACCGCATGTAAAAATCTGCAATTAATACACAAATATCTGTATTTTTTATTGATCCAAGGTGAACAAAAATCTTATTGCGCGAAACAACATGATCATTAATTGCTTTTTTAAAGTCTTCTAAAAAATCAAGCCGCAGATCCACCTGTTCAATTTTTCTGGCCAGGTGAATATTCGCATGTTTAAAAAGAAACTGGAAGGCCTGCATATCTTCATTGATAGCTTTTCTCTCAAAATTGGCGGTATCTGTTTTTATTGCATAAAAAAGGCCAGTTGCGAGTTTGGGGGACGGTTTGATTTTTGCAGCCCGCAAATATTCCGTCATGATGCTGGCGGTAGCGCCGTACTCAGGCCGAATATCTCTAAATGGTACATTGAGATTGATACTCGAATTTTCATGATGATCAATAATTGCCGTATATTCAAAATCAGAAAAGGCGTCATGGTGGTCCGGTTGGGAATCAATGATGACAAACTTGTTATAGTGGTGGGTTTTTACTTTGGAAAGATGGATGAGGGTAACGTCCAGAAGCCGGATCATTGCCATATTATCCGGCCGCGTAATGGAATTGATGTTGGATATGGTAACATTTGTTACCCTCCGCCATAAAATCCGTTTAACAGCCATTGCGCTGGCAATGGAATCGGGGTCCGCATTAATGATGATCAGAACATGATCGGAACCGGTAAACAAATCATAAAACCGGTTTATTTTTTCAGTGTTTGTTGAAGACACGAGAAGTCGACCTTAGATATAGATTTCATAACTACATCATAAAACTCCATAATACACCCGCCGCCACCGCCGATCCGATTACTCCGGAAATATTCGGCGCCATGGCATGCATCAGCAGAAAATTGGTCGGATCTTCCTGTTGTCCGACAATTTGCACGACCCGGGCGGAATCCGGCACTGCAGACACGCCGGCAGCGCCCAGTAAGGGGTTGATCTTTGAGCGTAAAAACAGGTTTAAGACCTTGGCGAACAGAACGCCGGCTGCGGTTGCCACGCAGAAAGAGGCCGCTCCAAGTACAAAAATCCCCACGGATTTGGGTGTCAGAAAAACATCGGCCTGGGTGCTTGCGCCAACGGTAATCCCCAGCAAAATCGTTACCGTGTCAATAACAGCCGTTCGGGCGGTCACAGCAAGCCGTTCCGTGACAACTGCTTCTTTAAGGAGGTTGCCAAAACACAGCATTCCCAGAAGTGGTATAGCGGCGGGCGCTATAAAGCAGCATAACAGCAATGCCACAATGGGGAAAATTATTCTTTCTGTTTTTGAAACGGTTCGCGGTTCTTCCATTCGGATCAATCGTTCTTTGCGCGTGGTCAATAATTTCATAATCGGTGGCTGGATAACCGGAACCAGTGCCATATAGGAGTATGCTGCGACGGCAATCGGACCGATTAACTCTTTTGCCAGTGCTGCGGTGAGAAAGATTGCCGTCGGACCGTCCGCACCGCCGATAATTCCAATGGAAGCCGCTTCGTTTGGTTCAAATCCCAGCGCCAGGGCACTTAAAAAGGTGATAAAAATGCCTACCTGTGCGGCGGCACCGAGCAGCATAAGCACCGGCCGGGCCAGCAGGGTTGAAAAATCGGTCATGGCGCCAATTCCCAGAAAAATCAGGGGCGGATAAATTCCCTGGGTGACACCGAAGTAAAGGTAATGGAGAACGCTGTTATCTTCATAAATACCCAGTCCCAGCCCTTTGAACACCGGAATATTGCCAATAAGGATGCCAAAACCGATGGGTACCAGAAGAAGTGGTTCATAATGCTTCGCAATTCCTAAATATATAAAAATACAACCAATACCGATCATAATAAAATTCCGATAGTCTACCATCGCAAACCCGGTATTGTATAAAAACTCCATCAGCAGTTCCATGGGTGTTCATTACTCCTTTTCAAGAATAGTTGTATATACGTCGTGGTCCCAGTAATAAAGCCCTTTGCCATCAGGAACAATGAGCTTTGCGGAAAGCAGGTCGTTTACAGTCGAATGCGGATGGCCTAAATCGATTTTTTTTGCCAGCATAATCAATTTTGGCAGTGAAAACGGGTCCTTCATTGACTGGATCAATACATGAAACTGACGTGCGGACTCATTAAAGCTTTCGCTGGCCTTGATTTTACGATGGGGAACCGTTTTTTTCGATCTGGAAAACATCTTTCCGGCTTTTTTAATGTAGTCCTCTTTCTTTTCCCAAATCATTAGGCCTTTATGCAGTTGGGAGATGATAAATGATAGTGTACACAGCGCGGTAAATACAATAAAAATACCTGTTGCTGAAATATTCCATCCATTATAATAGGAGATGGCTTCAAGTCCTTTCAAACGGAATCCCTCCAGTTAGTATGTTGTAAGACATTGTCTTCATGAACTTTTTCGTTATGCATCGTCTTCAATCCTGCCTTTGACAAACGCTTTTCTTTGACGGACAATTTCGGTGACCTTTTTAGTAATCTTGCTTCCCAGTTCAGAATTCCCCTGCATTAAATCAAAGAATTCTTCAACCGGTATGGTGAGAGCTACTCCGTCCGTTAACGCAACCGCGCTTTCATGGTAGGTAAACGGGCTGGTAATGGTTGCCCACCCGATCATATCCCCTTTATTATGAAGAGTAAAGGCCCGTCCGTCTTTAAAGTAGATCATGTAATTCCCTGAAATAATAATATAAAACATTTGAGAGGTATCTCCTTCCCTGATAAACCGCTCGCCTTCGAAAATTTTTACCGGATGGAGGATGGGAAGGGTTTTATCAAGTTCTTCAGGGGACAGGCCCTTGAAAATATCGATTTCATGTATGTTCTGTAAGTCAATATTCATTATTAACACTTTTTTAAGGCGTCTATGTCAAGTTGTTAGCTCAACTTGTTGATAAAATTTATTCAATATGATTCGTCAAAGCGAATTCATCGCATTTTATTTGATAATAAACTGTGCATAATAGAGCTGATCGATTCGCGATGTCAATAAAAAAGAGAAAAGGCATCGACCAGACCCGGGAGCAAGTGGCGGTGCTGCGCGGATAGGGACATGGAATGCTTCGCGGAAAGCGGCA
>JAJRPH010000191.1 GCA_024280875.1 Deltaproteobacteria bacterium
GAAAGTCGGTAAGCGTTCACAGGGCACCGCATCTGCTTTGTTGCCGAGCACTTGAAGTACAAAAGTACGTCTATGCGCTCGGCGCCTCACATCTGCGGCACCCTGTGAATGCTTACACTTCATTGGTTGGAAGTGTATCAACAGTTGTACCCCCGTGAACGGGTACGAAAGTCGGATATTCATTCCCCCGGAGGATCGGGAGAACGAGAGATCAAGCAACAGGTGATAATGAAAAAAAGGGAAGAAAATAATGGATGAAACCGATCGTATTCTGATTGTGGATGATGAGCTTCAAAACATCAAAGTGCTGACTGTTTTTCTGAATGAGCTTCCACCTATTTCATCCCAGCAAATCTTTTAACTGGGTTTTAAAAATCTCTTCCTGCTCATCCAGCACTTCATTTAAAATCGCAAGGGTCGTCATAGGATTCATGATGACACTTCTTAAAACAACAATGGTGTCATCCTGGTTATTATCCTGCACCAGGGTGGTTCGGGAAACAAAACTGTGTCCGGCTTCACGCTGAATCTGCTGAAGCTTTCTGTTGACGATATTGAGGTTTTCATTGATTTTTCGCCGTTTCTCTTCATTGGCTTTTTCCAGTTTTTTCTGTATTGACGGCGGACAGACCCGATAGGTCAGAATATTGAGCACTGGCGGTGTGACCAGTTCAAAGAGTTTTCGTTTTTTGATTTCCTTGGCAAATGCGGCCGCAGTTTCAATCCCGTGATCGATCAGCAGCGCGTATCCTTTGGCGCCCATGATTTTTAACGCACAGTCCAGGATCAGCGAGTTGGCTTCCCGCGAGCCGGAAAGCGTTTTAATTCCTAAGTCAACAGCTCCCCGGCGATTGACATAATTCGCATGATACGCAATGACATCTAAAGTTTTCGGATTTTTTAAATACAGCATGCCACAGCTCATGGGCATGTAAAACTGCTTATGCCCGTCAACGGTGACAGAGTCGGCCAGTTTGATCCCTTTGAGCAGGTAGTTATATTTTTTTGAAAACAGGGTGGGGCCGCCCCAGGCTGCATCCACATGAAAATGGGTATTGTGCGCGACGCTGATTTCCGCGAGTTTTTCCAAAGGATCGACCGTGCCGGTTTCCGTTGCGCCGGCGATTCCGATGATCGCCAGGATACATGTCTTTGAGTTTTCTTTTTTAAGACGTGTAATGGTCTGTTTTAGCGCCTCAATATCCACCCGGTTGTTTTGGTCGGTTTTTAAAGGAATGACATTCTGATTCCCTATACCTAAGATCCCGATGGATTTTCTGAGGGAGTAATGCCCCAGCCTCGACACGAGAATAACGCATCGTTCAATATCATAGGCATTGTAGGCGGCAACAATGCCTTCGGATTCAATCCCTTTAAAGCCGTCTTTGGGTGGGAATTTTGCGTTTCTGGCAGCCCACATTGCCGTCAGGTTTGCCGTGGTGCCGCCTTCAACAAAAACTCCCAGCGTAGAGTCGGTATTTTGAACATGTTTCTGGTAAAAGTCTTCACTTTGTTCGTAGATCATGCGGTGGATTTTGGCAATGACTTGTTTTTCAATAACGGAGACGACTTTTGATGTTTCCAGTTTAACGACATTCTGATTCAACGCCGCGATAATCGTTTTTAGATGAACCATGAAAAAAGGGATGGCAGACGTCATGTGGCCGACAAAATAGGGTGACGCCACATTGACCGCATAAGGCGCAATTTCTTTGATCAGACAGGTGATGACATCCGCGAGTTTTCTTTTCGGATTGTCACTGATAATGGTATCGGTGAAGTTTTTTGAAAGCTCTTTTAAGCTGACCTCTTCAGTAATCCCCACGTGTGTTTTTAAAAAATTATTGAGACCGTAAAGGATGCGATCCATATATTTAATTAACGTCGCCCGGGAGGCCTGGCCTTCGGGCCTGATAAAGACCCGGAACAGTGTGTCCCAGTCCGCGACAAGGTCTGGCTGGTTTTGTGGTATAACGGTTTTTTTATTCATTGATTAAAAAATGACTGTTAAGACATTATCCTTTTCAATATCCGGGAATAATTTTTATTACCTGCCTGTATCCGGCAGGATTCAGGCAATAAATTCAGGCGATGCGGGTTGACCCTTTACAAATCCATACATATCTTTTACTTTATAACAGGCTGTTTGATCATCATAAAGTGAAAAAGTCAAATCAATTCCTGAGGCCTGATCGTAACCGGATTTTAACACCTTATTGGCAAGCGCTATAGTTTTTCAACAGCCTGTTAAGGTATTTTCTAAAATACTTTTTTATCTCAGGGGGGCGGGACAATGACAGAGATCCAAGCGATGATGGAAAACCAGCGGGCGTTTTATAACTCCGGCCAGACCAAAGATATCTCTTTTCGGATAAAGCAGCTCAATATTCTTAAGCACGCGATAGAGGAAAATGAGGAAAAAATTTTTCAGGCCCTGCATGAAGATTTGCGAAAATCACCCTATGAGGCCTATTTGACGGAAGTCGGGATTGTCAGGGATGAACTCCGGCATATGGTGAAAAAAGTGCAAAAATGGGCCCGGCCCAAACGGGTGCCGACCCCGATTTACCATATTCCCTCTTCCAGCTATATCTATCCGGAGCCATATGGAATCGCGCTTATTATTTCACCCTGGAATTACCCGTTCCAGCTAGCCGTCACACCCCTTGCCGCAGCCATGGCCGCCGGCAACTGTGCGGTCATAAAACCTTCTGAATTTTCGGCATACACATCGCAGGTTTTGGCGGAACTTTTCGAAACTTATTTTGATCCATCATATATATCCGTAATCACCGGCAATGCAGACGTCAGCACCGCGCTTTTGGCTGAAAAATTTGATTATATTTTCTTTACCGGCAGTCCGGCAGTGGGAAAAATCGTCATGGCTGCGGCGGCAAAGCATCTGACACCGGTCACCTTGGAATTGGGCGGCAAAAGCCCGTGTATTGTCGATGCTGATACGAATATTGATCTGACGGCAAAGCGGATTGTGTCCGGAAAATTTATCAACGCCGGTCAGACCTGTATTGCACCGGATTACCTGATGGTGCATCAGTCCGTCAAAGAGCCGCTGGTGGACCGGATTATCCATTACATTCAAAAATTTTACGGGATAAAGCCCGGGAAAAGTCCGGATTACCCGAAAATCATCAACAAAAAGCATTTTGACCGCCTGCTCGGATTAACAAAGGATGCCACCATCATGTGTGGCGGCGATGCGGACCCGGATCAGCAGATTATTGCCCCTACGCTGCTTTCAAATATTGATGGGGACCATCCATCTATGCAGGAGGAAATTTTCGGCCCCATTCTGCCGGTAATGGAATTTGACAATTTATCCGATGCCATTGCCCGGATCAATGAAAGACCCCGGCCGCTGGCTTTGTATCTGTTTTCCAACGACCAGAAATCCATTGACGAAGTCCTGAAAAATGTATCGTTCGGCGGCGGATGTATCAATGATACCCTGATTCATTTTGCCACACCCAACCTGCCTTTCGGCGGGGTAGGCAACAGCGGTATGGGAGGGTATCACGGCAAATTCGGGTTTGATACTTTTTCCCATCGTAAAAGCGTGATGAGAAGCACGCTTCGGTTTGACTTTCCGTTCCGGTATCCGACGTTTTATAAGCATCTTAAGCTGTTGAAAACTGTATTGAGGTGATGGCTTCGCAACATAATCATACGATAGAAATGAATTCGATATCTGAAGTTAACGCATGGGAATTTCTGGAAAACAGGGCTGTTCTGGTCACGGTCAACATCCGTCTGGCCCGATACCTGACCAATCGTTTTAATCATCAGCAGATCGATACCGGCAAAATTGTGTGGGAAACCCCGGATGTTTTACCTTATACCGCATGGC
>JAJRPH010000010.1 GCA_024280875.1 Deltaproteobacteria bacterium
GACGGAAGCATAGGATAGTAGCTTTTAATTAAACTTCGGGCTATGCTCGAGCGGCCCTGAAAGATTTTACCGTTCCGGCGAGAATAAATATACTAAATGGCGGCAGAGTAAAGCGATTTTTGAACGTCGAACGTCGAACATCGAACGTTGAACATCGAATAATGAAATCGCTACGCTCCGCCAGTTTAAAAATAGGCAGAATACCTTATTCAAAATTCGACGTTGGGCGTTCGATGTTCGACGTTCATATGACTGGGAATATTTGCCATAACTTCACGCAACAAATTTTGAATCTCTGATAGATAGCCTTGGCTTAAATAATATGACCCTTGTTGTAAATGATTGGGGGAATGAAAGATATTGCTTTCAGGGAACAGGAATTAAACGTATGGGAAGAGTTAATGACAAACAAAAAAGTTTTTCGGTTAGAAGAAGTAGGGCATTACCCGCAAGAGGAAGCAACGGAAATATTTATTAAGGTGTTAAAAGGAAAATTCTGATGGCGTTTATCAATACGATTCCCCCGGGTAAAGCAACCGGCGAGACCGCCGAGGTTTACAAGTCACTCGCACAGGTTGAAGGGCATGGCATGGTCCCAAAGATTGTGCAAATATTCAGCCCCAAACCCGCTTCAATGAAAATGATGATTCAGATATGGGAGATGTCCATGTGGATGGGAGACGAGCCGCGTTATAACCGGGAGATGGTGGCGGCAGCGGTCTCTCGTTTTAATGAATGCCATTATTGAACCGACGGCCACGAGGCATTCCTGCAGGCTGCAGGTGGAAAAGCCGCCAGAGTCACTAAGTTAATTGATGGTTCAGCAGAAGACGAAACATCGCTTGAGCATGAGCTTATTGCACTGATCAGGAAAAACTTTGAGCAGCCTGCGCGACTTGTCCCCTCTGATCTTGATTCGCTCCGGAAAATCGTTGGAGATGGCGCCATCGACTACACGTTAGCGATCTGCGCATTCCATTTTATCAACCGGATGGCGGACCTTCTGAATGTTTCTCCTGAGGCTCTTCCTGAACCATTTCGTCGATTTGAGTTCTTAAGACGCTTCACTGTCCGTATTGCAAGTTTAATTATGTCAAAGATGGACCTTCAGAATCGAAAATTTAATCCCTCCTATGAAGAAACTCTTAAAAACTTAACGCCGCTCTTCGAACAAGCCATGGGAATGAAACCAGACGATGCGTTCGCGTCTGTTAAGTCGCGCCCCCGGCTGGTAGAGGTATTTCGGCTTATATTGGAGGAGCGGGAGGTACACACCAGCCTCAATCGTGAGACGCTTGCCAAAATCCACCGCACAGTGGAAGATGCGTTACCGGAAGGTATTGAGGATGTCAAAGGATTCCATAAGCGGCCGGAAAATCCGGTCGAGGCCTTTGCATTTGTGGGAACACGTTATGCCTATCGCACAACAAAGGATATGATCGATGCGCTTAGGAAAATAAACTATGATGATGTCGATATCCTCGACCTGGCTATCGCTGTAGCAGGCGCCAATTTTTGGGCTCGCATCCATCGCCTTCTGGGCCTTGAACCAGATCTGTTCTATTTAAACGGAAGTTTCTCCTGATCAGAATCTACATTTAATTTTTTATATTTACCCGATATCCAGTTTTCCAAATCTGAACTATACCATTTTGAGAATCTACGGTCAGAAGGTCCTCCTGCCAGATTAGTATAGATATCGTCTGTGGAAAGATCTGTGACCATTCTGAAACTCGGAGCAAAAGTGGTTTGTCTGCCGGCGCTTTCGAAAACCTGTCCCTGGTGAGGTGTGGCAAGGCTTCCGATGATGGTGATCGGCCCACGGTCGAACCCGAGAAATTTTGGAAGCTTGCCGTCAAAAAGGATATTTTTCATAATTACTTTTCTGGAATTACCCCATTTTTCAGGCTCACATTTCAACGCTTTTTCAGCTGCCTGCAAGTAGAGGTCTTCTCTTTTCCTGTTGCCAAACCATGATGAATTTTCAGAAAGGAGTATACGGTCGAAGTTTATATAGAAATCGTTGAACATGCCGGTGTGTTTGGCAATATGTTCGACCGCATCTGTGCCGAAACCGTGTTTGCCGAAAACTTCCAGGTAAAGTTCTTTGTAAAACCTGTCAAAAAGATATGCCCCTTCAGAATCAGCAGAGTATTCAAAATTCCAGTTCCTGAGTATTTTTCCCTGTTTTGTATCAGGAAGAAGAGGGCTAAGAATTTTCATGAATAATTCAGCCTGTGTTGAATATACATCATATTGTAATTTATACATATACTCACGTGTGATTTCATTGTTTTCAGAAAGAAGTTTGCTGATCCGGTCAAAACGGTAGGAGCCCATGCCAACATTAATAGGATCGACATTGCCGTATTCATTAAGGTCCTGGTTGGTTGTAATAAAGTAGCCGCATTTGGGGTTATAGCACCGGGGAAGGTCTTGAGGGCTTTCAAATCCCTGCCAGTCATTTTTTTCTTCCCAGCCGGGCAGGGGAACAAACCCGCTGATCCCTTCCCGCCTTTTCGGCATCAGGCCGGACATCTGGTAACCGATATTCCCTTGCCTGTCTGCAAGGATCAAATTCCAGGAAGTCTCTACACGGCCGAGAAGATCCATTCCTTCTGTAACCGTCTTTGCGTCAAGCACTTTAATAATACTGTCCAATGTGACAGCGCCTGAAAATGCAGGTGCCCATGCAGTGGTTATGTAATATCCTTGCCTGTTCGGGTCTCCTTCAAGAACACCGTGATTGTTTTCATAAAAGACTATTTTTACGGGATCTTTTTTCTTTCTTTTTATTATTTCTTCCCTTTCGGTAAATTGTATCCATTTGTCCGGTTCACGCAAATTGTCCGGCTCACGCAAATATTTGCCGTCTTTGCATTTTTCGATCCAGGAATCCGTACCGTCCATGAACGTATACGTCGCACTCCATGCCAGGTCCGGATTTCGACCCACTAAAAGAGCCGGGGCGCCAGGCATGGTCCCGCCCATTGCATAGGTGTCTTTGGTTTTTAGTACCATTTCATACCAGACATTCGGAAGTCTGTTTACTTCCAGGTGGGGGTCGTTTGATAGAATCGGTTTGCCTGAAGAGGTCTTTTCCCCTGAAACCGCCCAGTTATTGGATGCCATCATTAATGGTGCGGCGATATTCCAGAGAGATGCCGGGGCGACAAGTCGTTCGGCAAGTTCTATTTTTTTTACAAGGTCAATATCGAGTCCTCCAAGGATTCCCGGGAAAAGCTCGTTTAATCTTTCTTCATCCATGCCTGCCTGGACAAACTCAATCAGCAGTCTTTCCATTTCACCCTGGGACTGTGCAAGAGTGAGGTAGCCGATCATCCGTGAGATAAGAATCACGTCTTCCGCGCACCAGGGCTCAGGTTTATAACCGAAAAGTTTGAATTCCCACGGAATTTTTTCTGTAAGAGCCTTGTTTATTCCATCGCAGTAAGCATCAGTTACTTCTTTTGCTTCCGGAGTCAATTTTTCAATTTCCGAAGAAGTTGAACCGGTCCAGTTCATCCGCCTGAAGAATTTGTCGATTTCAAGCACTTCATCGCTCGAATCATGGATTTCCGATGCCCGGCCCTGTCCCAGAATGCGCATTAAAAGAATCTGCATTCCC
>JAJRPH010000192.1 GCA_024280875.1 Deltaproteobacteria bacterium
CCGATGGCAAAGAAAAAAGCTCCAAATTTAAGGCGCGCAAATCCTGAGTGATGATTTGTACTTAGCGTACCATGAAGAAACGAAGGATGAAGCGCAACACAGAATTTGGAGCTTTTTACGAAGCCATCAGCCTTAAGTCTTTTCCCTGCCCTTAATCAAAGGGCATGAATCACATGGGCAACCACCCCCCATATCTCACAGTCCATACCGTCGGTGAGTTCTATCTCGTGATACTCTTGATTGTCCGGCATGAGCGAAATTCTGCCGTCGATTTTCCGGAAGCGTTTAACGGTGAGTTCGCCATTGACCACGGCAATGACCACTTTTTTATCAGCCGGTTCCAGGGAACGGTCCACGATCAGAATATCACCGGGAAAGATTCCCGCATTGATCATGGATTCACCGGTTGCCCGGACAAAAAAAGTGGCTGCCGGATGTTTGATCAGGTGTTTGTTCAGATCCAACTGGCCTTCGATATAATCTTCGGCAGGAGACGGAAACCCGGCTGCCACCGGCACCATAAACATCGGGCATGTCAGTTTTGTCGAAAAATCGGGGCGATAGATTTTTGCCATCCCTTTGTTCATTTTTATCCCTTTTTTTTGCCATCCGAATATGATTTTTTATCGGATTATTTTTTATGCCATATACCGGTAATAATTTTCAGGTAAACGGATTGGTCTGTTTTTCCGTTCCAATGGTTGAAGAAGGAGAGGGGCCGTAATCATGTCCGGGCCAGACTTTGGTGCCATCCGGTAGTGTATAGATTTTTTTATGAACGGAAGTCAGCAGCTGTTTCGCCGAACCACCGGGCAGATCGGTTCGACCCACGGCACCTACAAAAAGCGTGTCACCGGTAAAGATATGACCGTCCGCATAAATGCAGATAGAACCGGGGGTGTGGCCCGGTGTGTGAATTACCCGGAGCTCCGTTTCTCCGATAGTGATGATGTCATTGTCCTCTAAGATGCGGCTGGCTTTTGGCGAGCCTTTGCCGCCCATGAATCGGGACAGTACACGGGTCAGTAAGCGGGTGACCTGTTCGGCATCGGATTTGTGAATACAGAGCTGAGCACCGGTGGCTTCAATGATTGCCGCGTTCCCGGACGTGTGGTCTGAATGGCCGTGCGTATTAATGATATGTGTGATGGTGTACCCGGCGTCTTTGACAGCAGTTAAAATTTTTTGAGGATCAAATGCCGGATCAATGATCGCGCAGGTGCGGGTGGCTTCATCGCCGACCATATAACAAAAATTGGCCATTCTCGGAAGATAGATCGCTTTAATTTTCATGAATCAGATACCTATTATTGAGTCGGCTGATAGGAACACAGAGGCTCTTCCGCCAGATAATCGCCGGTGGCCTCATACGCCCTGGCCCGGCAACCGCCGCAAACCGCTTTATACTCGCAGGCGCCACATTTGCCTTCCAGGTTTTTGTAATTCCTCAGAGAGGTAAAAATTTTCGAAGTTTTCCAAATGTCCGTAAACGATTCTTGGGTTACATCACCACAATTGAGATCGAGAAATCCGCATGGCTGAACAATGCCGGTATGGGAGATAAAGCAGAACCCGGTACCGCCCAGACAGCCCCGGGTGACGGCGTCCAGGCCGTGGGTGTCAAACGTAACCGATTTTCCGTCTGCTTTGGCGCGCTGCCTCAGAATTCGGTAATAATGAGGCGCACAAGTGGCTTTCAACTGGAGGCTGGTTTTGTCTTTTTGATCATAGAACCAGTTTAACGTGGATTCATATTCATCGGCCGAGATTTCCTGGTCAATGATGTATTTACCTCGTCCGGTGGGTACCAGGAGGAATATGTGCAGGGCCACCGCCCCTAAATTCTCAGCGAGTTTTAAAATATCCGGGATCTGATCATAGTTGAGTTTTGAGATGGTGGTGTTGACCTGGAACTCGATACCGGCCTTTTTTGCCGCCCGGATACCGCGCATGGCACCGTCATAAGCTCCGTCAACTCCTCTGAAAGCATCATGACGTTCTTTAGTGGTCCCGTCTATACTGATGCTGATGCGCTGGATTCCGGCCTCAGCCATTTGTTTTGCCTTGTCGTCCGTGATGAGCGTGCCGTTTGGAGCCATGACCATACGCAGCCCTTTATCTGTTCCATACCTGGCGATTTCGAATATATCCGGCCGAAGCAATGGTTCGCCGCCGGTCAAAATGACAATGGGCCGGCCGACTTCGGCAATCTGGTCCAGAAGACGCAAAGATGTCGGCGTGTCGAGTTCTCCGCTGTAGGGCCCCATGGTTGCAGATGCCCGGCAGTGGGTGCAGTTTAGGTTACAGTTGCGCGTGGTCTCCCAGGCAACCAGACGTAATGTTGAATTTTCAGAATCTCTGGAAGAAGAATGCGGGTGTTCTCCCGGGTGTGTTGGTGTTGGTGAAGTCAAGGTTAATGTCTCCGTAAAAAGTCGAAACCTGAAAATTATGCTATTATAATTTTACTGGTTATGAGTAAAAATATATCAAATTGGACTTTACAAATAACTTCCTATGGTCCGTGAGATAAACCATAGGTCGGGATTCTTTCCCGACAAATGAAAAATGAACATATCATGTCAATCGCCGTGTAAGAAACCCGGCCTACCCAGCAGAAATTATTTGTCGATACAGTGGTGAAAAGCAGCATCAATTAGTTTTTTATTTGTTTAATACCTTTGCTGCGTCCATGGCAAAATAAGTCATAATGATATCCGCGCCGGCCCGTTTGATGGAAATCAGTGTCTCCATCATGACTTTTTGACCGTCGATCCATCCCATTTTTTCTGCGGCTTTGATCATTGAATATTCTCCGCTGACATTATAGGCAGCCAGCGGCAGATCGATTTCATCCCGGATGCGTGAAATGATATCCAGATAGGGCAGGGCCGGCTTGACCATAATAATATCCGCCCCTTCTTCAACGTCCATGGTAACTTCCCGAATAGCTTCCAGGCTATTGGCCGGGTCCATCTGGTAGGTTCGTCTGTCTCCGAAGCGAGGCGCCGAGTGGGCCGCTTCCCGGAATGGTCCGTAATATGCCGAGCAATATTTGGCGGCATAGGACATAATGGGCGTATTTTCGAACTGGTTGTCATCCAATGCTTCGCGCAACACGCCAACACGGCCGTCCATCATATCCGACGGGGCAACCATATCCGCCCCGGCTTTGGCATGGGAGACTGCGGTTCGCGCCAGAAGGTCAAGGGTGGCGTCATTTTCGATAATACCTTTATCAACAATTCCGCAGTGCCCGTGATCCATATACTGGCACAAGCAGACATCGGTTATTACGGCGATTTCAGGCACTTTGTTTTTGATGGCGCTGACCGCTTTTTGAACAATACCGTCTTTGGCATATGCGCGGGTTCCCAGAGGATCTTTTTTCCCGGGAATCCCGAAAAGCATAATTGCGGGAATGCCTAAGCTGTGAGCCTTTTTAACCGTATTGACCAGATTATCCACGGAAAGCTGATATTGCCCAGGCATGGCGGGTATCGGGTTTTTAACATTCTTCCCGTTGATTGCAAACAGGGGAAGAACCAGGTCATCCACGGAAAGGCTGGTTTCTCGAACCATGCGCCGAAACGCTGCGTTTTGTCTAAGTCGTCTTGCCCGGTAATCTGGAAAAAGCATTTTTTATCCTTTAAATCTTCATAGTTCCGTAAAAAACTCTTTATGGTGACGAATCACCACAATATACAAAAATAGCTTGTCCATCATTTCAAACGTTTATGAATATGCTATTTGGGAGTGACTGAATGGCTAAGTTAAAAGTCCCATATATAAGGCGTAGTGATTTTTCAGGCAAGAAATCATACAAGTAAGTATCTTGATTACCTGAAAAATCGCTATAACGCAGTAGATGGGAGTTTTAACGCCGCCATTTATATTTTGTCGCCTGATATTTCCTCATCCGTCAAATAACAGGCCGGATCAGGCGCCCAGATATCACCGGTGGTGGCTTCGGCCCGGACTCTGAAGTTCCCGCCGCAGATACTTAACCACCGGCAGTCGGCACAACGGCCGGTCACATATTCTTTTTTATTTTTTAATTTTTTCATCAACGGTTCTGAAAGATCAGTCCAGATTTCTGAAAATGGCCGCTGCTTTACGTTCCCGAAACTGTGGTGCCGCCA
>JAJRPH010000193.1 GCA_024280875.1 Deltaproteobacteria bacterium
ACCAGTGAAGACTTGCCCACGCCGGCATGCCCCGCAACCATGATAACTTCCCTGGCCCCTAAGCAGATACAGTCATATGCAACCAGCAGGGATTGAATCTCATTGCCCCGGTTATAAAATTTTTGAGGGATACGGAACTGGTCGGATATGTCTTTTCGGCCTATTTTAAAAAATTTTATGGTGCCGTCAACCTGAAGATTCCGAAGGCATATTTCAAGGTCCGCTTTCAGACCAATGGCACTCTGATATCGATGTTCAGGCATCTTGGCCAGCAATTTTAAAATAATATCAGACAAAACCTTCGGGGTCTCCGATTTTATATCAACAGGAGAGGCGGGTGTTTTTGCAAAATGTGCATACACCAGTTCCATGGCATCCCGGGCAACAAACGGCAGTCGGCCGGTTAGAAGTTCATAAAATGTGACTCCTATAGAATATAAATCCGTGCGGTAATCCAGAGACCGATTCATCCGGCCGGTTTGCTCCGGGGACATATATGCAAGGGTTCCTTCAAACACATCCGTAGACAGCCGGTCAGTTTTTTCCTTTGATACTTTTGATGAAATGCCGAAATCGATGATCTTTACCTGGCCGGTATTCGGGTTCCATACAATATTGGTCGGATTAATATCTTTATGAACAATTGATTGGTGGTGCATTTCATTAATGATTTCAGTAATACGGATAAAAAGTGTCAGCAATTCCGGCAGTTTTAATTTTTTGATCTCAGGAGACTTTTCAAGGGAAATCCCTCCGAAATCCTCCATGACAATCATCGTAACGTTCTGAAGGGTTTCCATTGAATGCGCCCGGACAATTCCGTAGGAACCGGCGTTTTGAAGGATGCTGTACTCCTGCTGAAAACCAAGAGTTTCAGCTAAAGAAGGAAATTTATTTTTTAAGATTTTGATGATAACCGGAAGATTATCAATTACCCGGGTTCCCTGGAAAATTTTTGACCGTCGACCGTCATGGATCTGACTATGAATGGTATAGCCGGGAATTGTAAGCATATTAATTATCCTGACGAATCAGCCCGGCCAAGCGCTTTATCGGCAGGCGGGACCGAAAAATAGGTTATCAATTGAAATATCAAGCAATGGCTATAACTGAAGAATATACGAAAGAACTTATCAATACCTAATTGTCTAAAATGTATTATTTTTAACTATCCTTTAAATTGAGTCAAGATATTTTGCCGGACTGATATTTCGATGGAGTTGTTCTTTGAACGTTGAATTAGTCTATCAGGATGTGTTTATACCTGTTTATCTATAAAACAGGATATTTCAACCTCCAGATGATGAGTTTTTTATTGCGCAGCGTATTTTATTCAGGTTAAATAATAAAATTTAGCAAAAATAAGGTGATGCGTTAATGTTAATAAGGTTCTAAAAAGTCAGAATTATCACAAAACTACACTGAGCTAATTAATCTTTATATTTTGCATGACGGCTATTTCCAAAACCCATTAACACGACAAAACGGTTTCCACAATCCTTTATGCGGCTAAAACGACTCGAAATCATTGGATTTAAATCATTTCCCGACAAGTGCACCATCGACTTCCCCCCCGGTATCGCCGCAATTGTCGGCCCAAACGGTTGCGGAAAAAGTAATATTATTGATGCAATCAAATGGGTTATGGGTGAACAGAGCATCAAACAGCTCCGCGGAAAATCCATGGGTGATGTCATTTTTTCAGGCACTGAAAAAAGGCTCCAGCTGAATATGGCCGAAGTCTCACTGACGCTCTCCAATGATACCCCTGAAAGCGTTGAAGTCGGCCTGAGTCAGCTAACTGAAATTATGATCACCCGTCGCCTTTTTCGTTCCGGAGAAAGTGCCTATCTTATCAACAAGCAGCCCTGCCGACTCAAAGATATCCATAACGTGTTCTTAGGCAGCGGTATGGGGGCAAGGTCATGCGCCATTGTACAGCAGGGCAATATTGGTGCCATCACGGATGCCGCACCGGAAGAAAGACGAACATTTATTGAAGAAGCTGCCGGTGTTACCCGTTATAAGAGCAGAAAGAATGAAGCTATCAGCAAGGTTAATTCAACCAACCAGAACCTGCTGCGATTAAGCGACATTATTGATGAAATCAAAAAACAGATGAACAGTCTCCGCCGCCAGGCAAGAAGAGCACTGCGTTATAAGGATTTTCGTGACGGCTTGAAAAATTCGGATATTCTTGTTTCTGTTTATTACCATGAGCTGTACACTTCGCAAATAACCAGTACTCAAAATCTTTTAACTGAATTAAAAGAAAAAGACGCATCCCATGTGTCTGAACTGCAAAAACTGAATGCAGCCCTGGAAAAAATCAAATCCGACCGGTTTTCCAAAAACCAGATTATTTCACGAAAAAAATCTGAAAAATCCGATGCAGAAAGAACCATTGATAAACTTAAAAATGATCTCAAATATCTGCGGAATGAAGAAAACCGGCTGTTTGCCGAAATCACCGGTCTGGATGCGGCCATTATAAATCTTGAGGCAAAAAATCAGAAAATGAATGACGAAATTGCCGAAGAATCTGTAAAAAGAAAAAACATGGGCGTTCAGATCGAAGAAAACAAGATCGCGCTGGTTGAAAAAATATCTGAAACACAGGAGATCAGAAGCCGGCTGAGTGAACTACAGATGACGCTTGAAGAACAAAAAAAACAGCTAATGCGTTTGATGGCCCAAAAAGCAAAATTTCAAAATGTTTTTCAAAACGCAGAATCCAACAAAGAAAATCTTCGGCAGCGAATCAAGCGGATTCAAAAAGATGAAGTGGATCTTTCAGAAAAAATCTTCAAATTGAAGAAAGAGGTAGCAGACGCCAAAGAGAATCTGCAGGATATCAATGATGCCAGCGAGAGCGTTAAACGCCGTATCGCCGAAAAAAAAGATCGTCTGGACGATCAAAGCACCCAGCTAGGAAAACAAATTAAAACAATCAATATACTACTCAACGATCGCAATAAAACAAAGTCAGAATATATGGCTTTAAAAAAAATGGATGACAATTTCGAGTGGTATAAAGACGGTGTCAAAGCGGTTATGTCACAAAATGATATTGATAAGGATTCATCGTCTTCGAACAATAACGGAATTATCGGAATAACGGCTGATGGCCTGGAACCGGAGCCCGGGTTTGAAATCGCTCTGGAAGCAGCCCTTGGAGAAGCCCTTCAGTACATCGTCATTAAAGATCAGAAAACGGGTATTGCGTCGATTAATTATTTAAAGGAAAGCAACACCGGCAGAAGTGGGTTTATCCCTCTATCGACACAAACGAAAAACAGCAATGAGACATCTCATCCGGATCAGGATCTGCCACTTCTAATAAACCACGTGACGGTCAAAACCGGATTTGAAGAAACGTTTTCAGAACTCCTGCAGGGTATTGCAGTGGTTGAAGATTTTGATGCTGCCTTAAAAATCTGCACACCGGCCTATGGTTACCACAAAGTGGTGACTAAAAAAGGAGATATTATCTCTTCAAACGGTATTATGGTCGGTGGCAGCCAGGATAAGTTATCAGGTATTTACAAAAAAAAACTGCAATTGAAAGAATTGAAAGAACAAATTTTTGAAATGGATGCCACTCTGGAAGCCGGCCAGAGATCTCAGAAAGATCTGGAATCAGTTGTAAAACATCTGGAAATGGATATTCAAAAACTGACGGTTCAAAAAAATAATTTTGAAAAAGAAATTCTGGACGCAGAAAAACATCACTTTCAGGCATCAGAAAGCTTAAAATACACCCTGAGTCATTATGAAATCATCACTCTTGAGAAAGAAAAGTTGCTGGGGGAAAAAACAGATATTGAAGATGAAATAGCCGCCCATGATGCCGCTCTCTCGGAAATCACCAAAAATGAAGAGTCCGCTGAACTTGAAATAAAAAAGATCACCGACAGGATTTCATCATTATCCGAACAGATAAATGCATTTAATCAAACTGAGATGGATTTAAAACTTTCATTAACCAGATTAAATGCGGAACTTGAAAATACGAACAAAACCTTGACCCGGCTCAAAGAATTTCAGACAGAAGGATTAAAACAGACTGAACAAATTAAAAAAGATATCATCATCAAAACGCAAAAATGCAGGCAAGCCACCTCTGAGATTGCTGAGGCAGGAGAAAAGCTGTCCGACACCCTTAAAAGATTAAACAGCATCAACATTGAATTACAGGGTTGTGATGCGGATTACCAGCGCACCATCACTGAAATAAACAAAACAGATAGCACCATTAACCAGACCAAGAGCATTATTGAAGAAATTCAGGGCAAAGTTCATCAGCTGGAGCTTGAACTTTCCGGCTTTAATATTAATCGTGAAAATGTGGTCAACCGTTTTCTGGAGCGCTATTCGCAGTCTTTTTCCCAGTCCTTGACCGAATTTAAGGAAACCGTGCAGTCTGAAAATTTCTCCATCGAAAAAACAGAAGCTGCCCTATCCTCTTTCAGAAAAAAAATTGATCTAATCGGAGATGTAAACCTGGGGGCAATTGAAGCCTATGAAGAGCAAAAAATCCGTTATGAGTTCCTCATCCAGCAACGCGATGATCTGGTTGAAGCAATTGAGGATTTGCAGAGGGTTATTAAAAAAATCAACCGGATTACACAGAAACTGTTTATGGAGATGTTCCATAATATCAATGAACATTTCAAAGCCATGTTTCCAAAACTTTTTGCCGGCGGTTCCGCATGGCTTGAGCTGACCCAGCCCAATAGTCCCCTTGAAACCGGGGTGGAATTGATGATTCACCCGCCCGGGAAAAAAGTTACCCGCTTAAGCCTCTTATCCGGTGGTGAAAAAGCCCTGTCCGCAATTGCATTCATATTTTCGATCTTTCTTGTCAACCCGGCATCCTATTGTCTGCTGGATGAGATTGATGCCCCGCTTGATGAAGCCAACACCAACCGGTTTAATGAATTGCTAAAAATTATCGGCGAAAAATCTCAAATTATCATGATTTCCCATAATAAAAGAAGCATGGAATTTTCCGATATGCTGTTCGGCGTAACCATGGGGGAAAGCGGTGTGTCAAAGCTTGTTACAGTTGATATCGAAAAACTGTCAGGACGTCCCCATTCACAAAATTAAACATAAATAAATTGAAAGGGTAACCATAGATGATCGAACAAATGATCGAACAACTTATTTCTGTATATGACATTGTAATCAAACTCATTATGGAAATTCATCTAAATGAATCATTAGAGGAAATTTCCGGATTTTTATCAATTATTTTACTGCTTCTTATTTTCAGGCGAAACAGAAAACGCAGGAAAGTGAAAAAGTCAGAATTAATTCAAAAAAAACCTGAACAAATCCAGGAAAGTGCTACGGATATTGAGCCGGATATTAAATTTTCTTATGATGAGATCGAAGATCATAAGGCGGATGAGCCGAGCAAAGTGGCTTTTGAAAAGTCATTTGATGAATTTCCCGAAATCATGGAAGTGCAGGATGCGGAACCCATTGAAACCGAACCGGACTATATAAAGAAAGTAAAAGAAGAGAGAGAAGAGGCAAGGGAGGAAGAAGAATTAATTGCCGAACCTTTACCGGAAAAGCCGGTTGCCGCGGTGGGATTTATGGATCGTCTCAAATCAGGACTTTCAAAAACCCGGCAATCACTTTCAAAACGATTTGATTCCATTCTTTCCGAAAGTCGAAAAATTAATGATGATGTATTAGAAGAAATTGAAGAAGTACTGATCACGTCAGACATCGGAGTTCCGACAACTATGGAATTGATGCAGCGCATTGAAAAAAATGCCGGCAGGATTTCAAATGCCGCCGAATTCAAAACTCAACTTAAAAAAGAAATGCTTTCCCTCGTTGACATTGAACATCCGGAAGAAACTTTCGAAAAACCTTACATTATCATGGTCGTCGGTGTCAATGGCGTCGGCAAAACCACCACCATCGGAAAACTGGCTGCAAAATATTCTGCTGAAGGCAAAAAAGTCCTTTTATCCGCTTCAGATACATTCCGGGCGGCAGCGGTCGAGCAGTTGGAGATCTGGGCAAATCGTGCAAATGCTGATATTGTAAAACATCGCGACAAATCAGACCCTGCGGCAGTCGCTTTTGACAGTGTTGAAGCCGCAATCGCAAGAGATATTGATGTGGTTATCGTTGACACGGCCGGTCGGTTGCATACCAAAGTGAATCTAATGGAAGAGTTGAAAAAAATCAAACGCAGTATCGGTAAAAAAATCCCTTCCGCCCCTCATGACATCCTTCTGGTTCTGGATGCAACGACCGGTCAAAATGCAGTATCCCAGGCCAAATTATTTAATGAACAGATTGATATTACCGGCATCGTGCTCACCAAACTCGATGGAACAGCTAAAGGCGGGATTGTTTTGAGTATCTGCAATTCCCTTAACGTCCCGATTAAATATATCGGCATAGGTGAAGGAGTCGATGATCTCCAGAAATTTAATCCCAAACTTTTTGTGGATGCGCTTTTATAACATCTTCTTGCTGAATGAAGCCATCATCTTGTTTACCTGTTTATTTTTCCGTACAATGTTCACCTATTCGGCCCAAAAAGAAAGAATTCATGCGATTTCCTCATGTTATATCTTTTTTTTCGCATATATTTCCAGGCGCATAAGTAGAAACATGCGCAATTCCAATATTAGTATTATTTATTTATCTATAGTCTAAAATTTTATACAAACATCGAACAAAAGTCCTGGTTCCCCAACCCACTGAAATATAAGGAATTGCCTAAGATAAACTTCACAAGTTATTGTTTTTAATACCCAAACCCAACAAACTAATAATGGTCTAATTTTTTAATCTCTTCGGTACTGCACAAAACCGATGAATCGATTAACGCCAAGACTATATACCTTTCAATGTATGGCAGCAGTGTTTTTTTGATTACTATTAAAATAAAACTCGCTCATAAAGCAGGTTAAGAACATCTTTTTTTTAAAAAAAATAAAAAAACCCATTTTATCTATTGACAAGCACAATTACCTCATTTAACGTTCCAGATAATCAGGGTTTTTCACTACAACTAACGTTAATTAAATGGGAGGGAACAATGACTAAGGCAGAATTGGTAGAAAAAATGGCCAAAGAAGCAGGAATTTCTAAAGTTGCCGCTACAACCGCTTTAAATTCATTCATGGACGGTGTTACAAAAGCCTTAAAGAAAAAAGACGGCAAAGTAACTCTCGTAGGCTTCGGTACGTTTGCTAAAGTTCGCCGCAAAGCCAGAACAGGAAGAAATCCGCAGACTGGTGATCCGATTAAAATTAAAGCTCGCAATGTGGTTAAATTCAAACCCGGCAAGACTTTAAAAGACGCTGTTTAATAGAATTAATTACAGTTAAAAAAAATGGGGCAACATGATATGTTATATCACAAGTTGCCCCATTTTTTTATTGTTCGTATATAACCTCGACAACTATGACAAACTCATAAAAAGTCAGATTCTGATGGCAAAGAAAAAAGATTCACCAATCTTATAAAATTGGCGAGGCGCGCAAATCCTGCGTGATGATTCGTACTTAGCGTACCATGAAGAAACGAAGGATGAAGCGCAACAAAGAATTTGGACTTTTTACGAAG
>JAJRPH010000194.1 GCA_024280875.1 Deltaproteobacteria bacterium
ACAGCGGCGGGACCGCTCCCGATTCACACGGGATTCCCTTTTAAACCCTTTCGGGTGCCTCATTTTTTCTGATTCATACTCATTGTATAATTAAAATGTCAAGTAAAACCATTTTACAAAAAAATATTCTATAGCAGTTCCCATAATAATTTTCCGTTACCCGCTACGAAGCGATGAACAGGTTCATCTGATGTGACGATTTCCTCTATTACCGAGATAAGGCACTCTACTTTAATTTTCGTCGTCAGACTGCCGACAGTGCAAGCAGGCAGGTTATTTTCAAACCAGGCCCGTTGGGCAGGATGAAGAAAAAGGCAGTGATCAACCATCAGGCTCAGAATCAGGCTTCGGCTTGATCCCTCTTCGCCAGGATGCTTGGTCAACTTACCCCAACCTTCATACCCTTTCCAGTCCTGAAAGAAGACCTCGACAATCCATCTTCAATATTATCTATAATGGACCGGTATTTTTCCTCACTTTTCCGAAGGGCCTGTTCGGACTGATTCAGCAGAAACGTAATTTTTAAAAAATAAAACAACTGGGCCGGGGGGATAACCGCAGGGATGACAAAACTTCGGACAACGCCTGCGATTGAAAAGTCTTCTGTTAAAAACGATATTGCAATATACAATAAAGTAAAGTAAAGGGGTCAAGTCCATTCTTGGCTTTTAGTGACGACGATGCTACTGATTGAAATTATGGCACGCCCATTACGAATAGAATACCCTGATGCTTGGTACCACGTCATGAACCGTAGAAGACGTGGGGAGGATATTTTTGCAGATGATCAAGACTATATCATGTTCACGGATCTTTTGCGTGAAACATCTGAGATATGGAATGTCCGTGTTGCCGCTTACTGCTTGATGCCGAATGCCAACATTTCCAGAAGCATGCATCATTTGAACGGGGTATTCACCCAGAGATACAACAGCCGGCACCAATATGATGGGCAGCTTTTTCGAGGGCGCTACAAATCGATTCTTATCGATACCGACAGCTACCTGTTGCAGGCCCTTCGATACATCCATAGAAATCCAGTACGGGCCGGATTGGTGGAAATGATAGATGCCTATAGGTGAGTAGCGCGAGGAAACTTCCCCCTCACGCTCTCTCAGAACCCAGCATGAACCTCTCAGCTCACTGGGCTCCCATCATCCAGCCGTTGGCTTTACGCCCATCTGCCAGTGCGGAAATAATCGGGGTTGCCTTTGGGCAATCTTCCCCAACCAATACTCCGCCTTCCGACGATGACCTTTTAGCTTTTTAAATTTCCTCATTGCCCACCTGACCAGTGTTCTGTTCAATTGGCGCAATGTCGAGTAAAGCGCAGATTTATAAAACTTGCCATAATAATTTATCCACCCCCTAATCACAGGGCTGAACATTTTTGACAAGTCTTCAAGGGATTTGTCGCTACGAAGGTGCATTTTCCATTTTCTGGCCTTTTGCCTTATTGCTTTACCTGCCTTATTACTTACAGCGGGTAGAAAGCTTACAAAATATTTACCCCTTCGATTCTTTGCTCTTCTTGGCTGAAATGTATAACTCAAGAAGTCAAAACTGGTACCAGGGTAATCATCCCGACGATCATCATCTTTGCAGTACACTATTTTCGTTTTCTCGGGATGAAGCTCTAAACCACATTCTTTGAATCGTATATCCAACGTTTTCAGCAACTCTTCGGCTTCGCTTTTGGTTCGACAATGTGCAATCCCATCATCTGCATAACGGCAAAATGGATTTTGAGACTTATTCCGTTCCATCCATTTATCAAACACATAATGCAGGAAAAGGTTTGCCAACACAGGACTTATAACACCTCCCTGAGGTGTTCCTATCGTCCTCTCTATTAACATAAACGCTCACCACCACAGCTCTTTACCGCAGCAGCTTAAGGTGGTTTGAAACCTGCTCCTGCAAGCCGGTTCCGAGGGACCTCCCCTCATCTTTTGTGCAGTTACGCACATCTAACATCTATATGTTAAGTGTGCTCGTGGCACACAATCATCGGCATAGCGAACGAATTTATATCCGCGTTTCCCAAGCTCCTTGTCCAGATTATCCAAAAGGATATTTGCCAACAGCGGAGACAAAGGGCCTCCTTGCGGAACCCCTTTTCGGGTTTGTTGCAGGCGGCCATTGACCATGACTCCGGCTCGCAAGTATTTTCCGATTAATCTCAGTACTCGCTTATCCGGGACCTTCCGCGCCACATAGTGCATCAGCACATCATGGTTGACGGTGTCGAAGAACTTCGACAGGTCCATGTCCACCGCGATGCGGTATCCCTGACGGATGTACTCTCGGACCTGCTTAACCGCGTCGTGGGCTGATCTTCCGGGATAAACGGTCCCATAAAGCGCCACCAAGGCTCTCCACATGTCTGTTTCACCAAGTCTTGTGAGCTCATTGGGATTTATCCTCTCTTAAATGTTCAGTCCTTTGGTGGGGTGAGTCCTCCGTGACATTTTCACGGCTCGTTTCCAGTCGATGCGCTATCACCATCAACGTCCTGCACTTGCTATAGCAGTTGTTTACCACGCCAAAGGCGTGGCTGACTTCTGCCCGGTCACCCTGTATGTTGCCACATAGGGCGCTTTCGCAGAGTGCGAATGCAAGCCGGACAGACCTCCCCGGATAAGAACGTGAACTGTCGCAACACAACCGCAGCATTTACCCTATCTCCTGAATCCGGGGCTTTGTCATGTTGTGCTGACTTACCCGGAGACTGGGC
>JAJRPH010000011.1 GCA_024280875.1 Deltaproteobacteria bacterium
AATCAAAAATAAAACAATCGCTGTAAAATAAATAGAAAAACTATTTTCCAAAATTGCAACTTGACCGGGGTTTATATTTTTAACATATTGATATTTTTCATAAGTTAACCGGACAGCAATGATCAAAGTTACTGATAATAAATCAAATAATCTTTGATAGTCCCGTAAAAAGTTAGATTTCGACGGCAAAGTATAAAAGTTCACCAATCACATAAAATTGGCAAGGCGCGCAAATCCTGAGTGATGATTTGTACTTAGCGTACCATGAAGCAGTGAAGGATGCAGCGCAACACAGAATTTGGGCTTTTTACGAAGCCGTCAATCTTAAGCAGCATAAAAGCAATCCGGCGTTTATTTTTTTACTATGTTTCACTCGTTATGATTGATGTTTTTAACAATCGCTTAAAAGGTCGCCAAATGAAAGTACTTATTGTAGACGACGACATATCAAATTTATCCCTGATGGAAGCTTTGCTTCAAAATAACAACTATGAAGTCGTTAAGGCAATAAATGGGGAAAAAGCGCTGGAAACACTAAGATCCGAAAGCATTAATTTGATCATATCCGATATTCTCATGCCGGTGATGGATGGCTATCACCTGTGTCAGGAATGCAAGGCTGACAATAATTTAAAAAACATCCCCTTTATTTTTTGTTCGGGAACATACACGGACAAAAAAGACGAAAACCTGTCCAAAAAATTCGGGGCCGAAGCTTTCATTACCAAACCGTTTCTTAGCGATCACCTGCTGGCGACCATCTCCCAGGTGATTAAAAACAGCAATAATGGTAAAATAAATATCCCCAAGTCGCTGAATAAAAATGATAAAGGGGTGTATAAATTATACAGTGAACGCCTCATCAATAAGCTTGAAGAAAAAATGCTGGACCTGGATAAGGAAAAAATGGCTCTTGAAATGGAGATGGCCGAACGCAGAAAAGTTGAAGAACGATTGAGAAAAAGCCGTAATTTCGCGGAAAGCCTTTTCAATGCCGCTCCGGGCATTGTGCTGATACTGGATACGGAAGGTCGTATCGTCAGGTTTAATCCATATATGGAAATGGTTTCCGGATATTCACTCAAAGATACCCGGGGGCAATACTGGGTGGATGTTTTTTCCCCTGAAGAGGGCAGCAAAGACTTTTCCGTCGCATCTTCATCCAACAACAGCCAGGAAATTCAGACGGGAAACACCTCTTCAATTATCACCAAAACCGGGGAAAAACGGGAAATTATGTGGTTTGATTCCACTTTAAAAGATGAAAACGGTAAAACAGTCGGACTTCTGGCTGTCGGGCACGACATTACCCGCCAGGTGAAATTGCAGAAAGAAAAATTCCAAGCTAAAACCCATGAGGCGATCGGAAACTTTTCAGAAGGCTTTGTCAAAGAACTTGATGAAATAACCGCTATCATGCTTGAAAACGTTTCCCTGCTTGAAACGGAAACCGACAAAGAAGATAAAAAGATAACCTACTTGCAAGAAATCAAAAAAGCCGCCCAACGCACAAAAAAATTAACTTCCCGGACCCGTAAAAAACAGGACAGTTAAAAAAGGGAAAAAGAAGAAATAATACCATTCGGTTATTCGGATTCAGTGTCTATGAACTCGTTGAGTTTTTTAAGATGTGTTTCTTCTTCTGAAATAATCCGGCAAATTTTCTCCTTTGTGGATTCATCCGGCACAAACGATATCAGGATGTTGTAAAAAAGTATGGTGTCTTTCTCAAATTCAATAAAAATCCGGATGAGTTCATTGGAATCTTTTATCAGGGAAAAATCCACTTCCTTTAAAGAGAAAGCCTGGTCTCCAAGATAATCTTGAATCAGCGCTTCATTCATTTCCGCTAAAGACTCATTTTCGTCAAGAATGACGGCAGCTCCTTTTAAAGCTTCAAACCATTTCGAGTGAAGCCGTTCCTCTCCCGCCATCCATTCCAGCAACTGCTTCAGGCCAGTGTCGTCTATATGATCAAGGGCGGTCAGATAAACCTGTTCCCCATTTTTTTCAAGTTGAACGGCCATATCAATAACTTCAGAAAATGCAAACAATGATGCCTCCTTAATTTACCTAAACTTAAGTTATCCTCTGCTTAACCCGAAACCACTTATCTCTCCCCATTGACTCACATAATATATCGCAAAAATTACAAATTCGCTAAACCTTTTTTGACTTTTTGAAAGTTTCTCTTTATTGTTGATAAAATTTTTCATTCTGGAAATAAGGAATACCTGATATTAAAAAAGCCTTACTCACACTGCTGTCCGCATGCCTGTGCGTTGTTATCTTCCCGTTGCCGGGTATCTGGCCCCTGGCCTGGGTAGGATTGGTCCCGCTTTTTTTTGCAATTTCAAACATACGACCCAAACATGCCTTTTTCCTGGGTTGGCTTTTCGGCGGTGTCCACTCCATCGGTGTGGGATACTGGGTGTTTCATGCCTTGTATTTCAACAGCAGCGCCGGGCTTTTCGTCAGCCTCTTGTTCATGGTCATCGTCATCGGCGGTGGAATTGGATTCTATTTCGCAGTATTTTCCTATGGCGCCACCCGATTCATGAAGATGAAAATATCTCCAGCGGCAAAAGCAGTGGCTATTTCCTGCTTATGGACCGGACTGGAGTTCTGCCGCGCCCATTTTTTTTCAGGGATTCCCTGGTCTTTTCTTGGCCACTCCCAGTATCCCTGGCTCACCATGATTCAAATTGCGGATGTCACCGGTGTTTACGGCATTTCATTTCTCATTGTGCTGACTAACATATCTATCTATATGGCTTTTACAAACATTGCGGACAGAAAAAAGGCGGCAGCGGTTTTATCCCTGCCCATTATCCTCTTTAGTGCCTCCCTGATTTACGGCAGCATCCGCCTTTCACATTTCTCTTTTCCGGAGGTTGAGATAAAATCGGAAGTTCAGGCAAAACCAAATGTCCCGACAAAAGTGAATACTGCTTCAGCCTCCGAATCCATTGCTGTTATTCAGATCAGTGTTTCCCAGGAGGAAAAATGGAACAAGAAGAAATGGAATGATATTTTATCAACTCTGCTTAAATTAAGCAAAAAGGCATTAAAAGACGGGGCCGCCCTGGTTGTCTGGCCGGAGACCACCGTGCCGTTCTACCTGGAACAACAGATACCGGATTCGGTTAAGCAGCTTTTTCAACAATACCACGCGACCCTGCTAACCGGCGGCCCCAGGTATACCGGAACACCCGGGAACTATACGTTTTATAATTCGGCTTTCCAGATCAGCGGCGGCAAAATATTAAATATTTACAATAAAATCCATTTATTACCGTTTGGTGAATATTTTCCCATGGGATTTATTGATGTGCTGAAACTCAGGTATTCGGCTCCCAGGGAATACTCTTCAGGAAGTGACCCTGTTATTTTCAATGACCCAACCGGACGATTCGGCACATTGATCTGCTTTGAAGTGCTGTTCCCGGAACTCACCCGGGCTCTGGTGGCACGCGGTGCTGATTTTATAGTAAATTTATCCAATGACGCATGGTTCGGCAGAACCAGTGAGCATTATCAGCATTTTTCCATGGCCGTGTTTCGGGCAGTTGAATACAGAAGACCTATAGTTCGTTCATCAAATACCGGCATATCCGGATTTATCGATACAACCGGTAAAATTATTAATCAGATTCAACCATTCGACCAGGGCTACCGACTTTACCGGCCGGCATTTACAAAAGAAATCACTTTTTATTGCAAATACGGGGATCTGTTTACAAAGCTGTGTATATTCTTACTGCTGATCTCTTGCTTTGTTCAGGGCATGCGGGCTTTAAAATTCCGCCGGAAAACATTGCCCTATGCTGCTATTGTATCTGGCAGTTTGATATGCCTCTCGGGACTGGCGTTTGCGGTGATGTATGTGCTTGAGGCTGTTGTTGCCAGGTTGGGAGAACCGGACCAGTCTCTGCTGTTCCGGTATCTGCCCATTTCATTCCTGGGGCTGATTGGAATTGTGGTGGGCCTATTCATAGGAATTTGGGGCGCAAATCGTTTAAGAACGATTCGTTAAAGGATAAAATTATATAATGTTGTACACCTGCCATCAGAAGTTGTACAAAAAGGGAAGCCATCCGGCCCGGCATTTCCCGTATAATCGATTATTGAGATATCATAAAAAAGGGGTAATAAAAAAAGGCGGCTGAGGAATGATCCGTCAGCCGCCTTTTTTAATCCAGTATAAGAAGTCTTGATTAATACCTGTAAAGGTCCGGCTTATAAGGGCCTTCCACCGGGATACCCAGATAATCCGCCTGTTCCCGGGTCAATTTTGTCATTTTAACGCCAAGCCGACCGAGGTGAAGCCTTGCCACTTCTTCATCCAGTTTTTTCGGCAGCGTATACACCTGCTTTTCATGATTTTTGATTGCCAGCTCAATCTGGGCAAGTACCTGGTTGGTAAAGCTGTTGCTCATGACAAAACTGGGGTGGCCGGTGGCGCATCCGAGATTGACCAGGCGACCTTCAGCCAGAACAATGATCGACCGGCCGGATTTCAATGTCCATTTATCCACCCGGGGTTTGATATTCAGCTTCGTGCAATCCGGTGAATTTTGCAGGTAGGCCATCTCGATTTCATTGTCAAAATGACCGATATTGCAGACAATAGCCTCATCTTTCATCTGTTCCATATGGGCGCCGGTAATCACATGATAACAACCGGTGGCGGTGACAAAAATATCGCCGGTTTGAACTGCTTCTTCCATTGTCAACACTTCATAGCCTTCCATGGCAGCCTGCAGGGCGCAGATGGGATCTATTTCCGTAACCACAACACGCGCGCCGAAACCGCGCATAGAAGAGGAACAGCCCTTGCCGACATCCCCGTAACCGCATATAACCACGACCTTGCCGGCCAACATGATATCGGTCGCCCGTTTGATGCCGTCAGCCAGTGATTCCTGGCAGCCATAAAGGTTGTCAAATTTGGATTTGGTCACCGAATCGTTCACGTTGATGGCCGGAAACAGGAGTTCATTGTTTTTTGCCAGTTGGTACAGCCGGTGGACACCGGTGGTGGTTTCTTCGGAAACCCCTTTAATCTTTTCAGCCACCTTATGCCAGTGCTGCGGATCTCTTTCATAGGATACCTTCAGGCGATCCATCAGACACTTTTCGTCCGGGTTGTCATATGTTTTTTCAAGAAGGGACGGGTCTTTTTCCACCTTCACCCCCTGATGAATAAACAGGGTCGCATCTCCCCCGTCATCAACGATCAGGTCCGGTCCGCTGCCGTCCGGCCAAGTCAGCGCCATTTCAGTGCACCACCAGAAATCATCAAGAGTTTCGCCCTTCCAGGCAAAAATAGCTGATGTGCCTTTGTCGGCAATGGCCGCTGCCGCGTGATCCTGGGTTGAGAAAATATTACAGGTGGCCCACCTAAGATCAGCGCCCAGTTCATATAAAGTGTCGATGAGCATGGCGGTCTGAATTGTCATATGCAGGCTGCCCATTATTTTTAACCCTTTAAGCGGCTTTTCCTTCCCGTATTTTTCCCGGGTCGCCATCAGGCCAGGCATTTCCCGTTCTGAAAGCTGCATATCCTTCTGCCCTAGTTCCGCCAGTGACATATCCGCGACCTTATTTTTCAAGGTCAGGTCCAGTTCCTGAAACGCTGTCGCTGTTTCTCCATTATAACTCATTATTTTTTCCCCGCTATTGTAATGTTTAAGTTAATCGATTGTTTTAATTGAAATGTTTTAATTTCCTGTACTTCAAAACCGCTGTGGTTAAGGAGGGTCCGGATTTCATCTTTTGAAAATCCGAGCCATCGATCACCGTATTTTTTTCGCATTTCTTCATTGGTGTGCTTTTCAAAATCAGCGATAATAAAGATACCGCCTGGTTTTAATATTCTGGCGACTTCAGTCGCCACTTTTTCCGGATCAGCCAAATGATGCATGACCATGGAAATCACAGCAAGATCCGCCTCGCTGTTTCCCACAGGAAGATGCTCAAGTTCACCCAGCCGGAGTTCTAAATTTTCTTTATCTTCTAAAAATAACTTTTCTGCCTGATCCAGCATTTTCCTGGAACTGTCAACGCCTACCGCAAACCCGGCCTTTTTCCGCAAACCGGCCAGCAGGCCCCCTGTTCCGCATCCGAGATCCACCGCAAACCGGCATTGCCCGATACAGTCCAGAATGGCCCGGTTGAGATCAAACGCCCCTAAAACTTTTTGCTGCAGATAATTCCACTCCGATGCAATGGAATTAAAAAAATTCCGGGAATTGAGGCTGCGTTCTCTCACAAGACGTGACACGTTTTCAAGATCGTCTGCAAGCCGCTGCTCTGATTGAAAAAGCGGTCGGATCGAATCCGCAAACCGGCTGGCATCATTCTCACTGACAACGGAATAAAACGCCCATGCCCCGTCTCTTCGGCATTCAAGCAACCCTGAATCCGTCAGCACTTTGAGATGCCTTGAAATTCTGGATTGTCCCATCCCCATGAGGGCTACAATTTCATTGACGCTCAGTTCATGGTGCATCAGAATGTTGAGCAACCGAATTCGCGTCTCATCGGCCAGTGCTTTGAAATATGTCAGACAAATCATATTGGCATTTCCAGATATCAAGATATATTGATATTATAATATTCTGTTTTATTTTCCTGTCAAGATTTAATATGAATTTTTACCGCCGAAAACTTTAAGTTAAAATTGATTGACATTCATTGCGTTTTTGATATTTTTTCCTCTGAAATTTAGAGAAAATGAAAAAAGTCTATTGTTTGGTGAAAAAATCGTGCCGGAGTGGTGGAATTGGTAGACGCAGAGGACTCAAAATCCTCCGCCAGCGATGGTGTGCGAGTTCAAGTCTCGCCTCCGGCACCATCTAAAATAAAGGGTTTAGCAAGATTAATATTGCTAAACCCTTTGTAATTATTCAGCGAGTTTTTATAGGTATTAGCACTACCATAATAGATCAGGCAACTTACCTTTAAATAGCTGGTCTAAGGCATGACTTGATTTAATTTTCTGTTTGCGGCAAGTCGACAAAAAACTTCGTACTC
>JAJRPH010000195.1 GCA_024280875.1 Deltaproteobacteria bacterium
TGATTACGCCGTTGTCGTCACTGTGGGTCATAATCAGGCCGCCGATCAAGCGGGTGGAAACGCCCCACGAGGTGGTCCATCCGTATTCTTCGACTTCCTTGTCAGACTGAAATTTGATGTCGGATGCCCTGGCAAAATTCTGTCCCAGAAAATGGGATGTACCGGCCTGAAGCGCTTTTCGGTCCTGCATCATGGCTTCAATGCAGTAGGTGGTTTCAGCTCCGGGGAATTTTTCCGATTCGGATTTTTCGCCGGTAATGACAGGGACTGCCAGGTATTCTTCCGCCATTTTTTTGTAAACATCGAGCATCATCTGGGTGCGTTTCACGGCCTCTTCTTTGGTGGCATGAACGGTATGCCCTTCCTGCCATAAGAATTCACTGGTTCTCAAAAATATCCGGGTCCGCATTTCCCAGCGCACCACATTGGCCCACTGATTGATCAAAATCGGCAGGTCGCGGTAGCTCTTGACCCATTTGGAAAAAGAATCTCCGATAATGGTCTCTGAAGTGGGCCGGACAATCAGGGGTTCGGCAAGTTTTCCGGCCGGTACCAGATGGCCGTTTTCGTCCTGCTCCAGCCGATGGTGGGTCACAACCGCGCATTCCTTGGCAAAACCTTCCACATGCTCGGCTTCTTTTTCAAGAAAGTTGATGGGAATAAACAACGGGAAATAGGCATTTTTTACACCTGTTGCCTTGAACATGTCATCTAAAACGCGGACAATGTTTTCCCACAGGGCATATCCCCAGGGTTTGATGACCATGCATCCCCTGACTGGAGATATTTCCGCCATGTCTGAGGCCTTGACGACTTCCTGATACCATTCCGGGTAATTTTCTTCGCGTGTCGGTTCGATTGCTGTTTTGGCTTGTTTTCCCATTTATTTCCTCAATTTCTTTGCGTGTTGTATTTTTTAGGAATAATTTATTCCTGATTTTCAATTTCATCAACTGCTTTGAGCAGTTCTTCCACCAGTTGCGCCTGGGGAATTTTTTTGATGACTTTTCCTTTTTTAAACAGGATGCCGAATCCGTCACCGCCTGCAATACCGACATCCGCTTCTTTTGCCTCACCAGGTCCGTTCACCACGCAACCCATGATTGCCACCTTGATGGTCGTTGTTTTGGTCATCAGGGCTTTTTCAATCGTCTCAGCGATGGGAAACAGGTCGATATTGCATCGTCCACAGGTAGGGCAGGATATAATTTCAGGACCCCGCTGCCGGATGCCCAGTGATTTGAGGATTTCAAATCCCACCCTCACTTCTTCTACAGGATCACGAGTCAGAGATACGCGCAGGGTATCACCGATTCCTTCGGCCAGAAGCATGCCGATGCCAATGGATGATTTCACAATTCCTGAAAAAAGACCGCCAGCCTCAGTAATTCCGACATGCAGCGGGGAATCGGTTTTGGCGGACAGCTGTCTGTAGGCATCGATACTCTGGGGCACATTGGCGGATTTGATGGCCAGCTTGATGTTGGAAAAATCCAATGATGCCATCAGGTCGATCTGGTTTAACGCACTTTCAACCAGTGCGTCAACCGTTACCCCTCCATGTTTTTTTATGAGAGCTTTTTCCAGAGAACCGGCATTCACACCGATCCGGATGGGGATGTCATGTGTTTTTGCACAATTCACCACCGCCTTGATTCTGCGATGGCTGCCGATATTGCCGGGGTTGATGCGAAGAGCGTCTGCTCCGGCTTCTGCAGACAGTATGGCCAGTTTATAATCAAAATGGATGTCGGCAATTAAAGGTATGGATATCTCTTTTTTTATCAGGCCAATGGCAGTTGCCGCTTCTTCATCCGGAACTGCCACCCGGATAATCTCGCATCCGGCTTCTTCAAGGCGACGGATCTGGGCAACAGTGGCTGCGACATCCTGGGTGCGGGTGTTGGTCATGGACTGTACGGCAATCGGGGCGTTGCCGCCGATTTTTACATTGCCCACATGAAGCTGACGGGTTGGTTTACGTTTAATTTCAAATGGCATGGTGGTCAAATGATTAAAAAAGGAGTTATCATGGAAAAATACTTTTTATATTATAAAAATTGTGCCCGATTGTGCCCGTATGTTTGATAAAAAAATACAGATTTAGATGGACTTTTTACAAAGTCCATCAAGTTTAAATCCCTAACAGACACGCTAATTATGTTCAAGCGAAATAAGCAGAATCAGCCATATTCATTGATTGTCATATTGCTATGATTGCTTGCGGAATTTAATGTTTTGATATCATTTATTCCCATTTAGCAAATACTCGCTAAAGGGCATTGGATTTAAAAAATTGACTTTCACCGCTGTTGAAGATTATATGTTATTATTATAATAAATTAAACCTAAGTTCAATTTAGGTTAAAATCGGTTTTCAGGTCAATGGGTTTGAAAGATTATCAGATTTTTAAAAATTGGAGTCAAAAATGGGTTCAGACAAGGATTTAGAGAAGAATGGCATCGTTAAACCGGATGCTGAAATACAAAGTAAAATTATAAAACGTGCAAAAGACGGAGAAATCCCCTGTGCGGTGGCCTTTGATGCTGCAAATCAACTTGGAATCACCCCTGCTGAAGTGGGGCAATATGCCGACCGGGCTAAACTTCGCCTGGTCAAGTGCCAGCTGGGCCTGTTTGGCTATCAGCCGGAAAAAAAGATTGTAAAACCGGCTGATACGGTGGCGCCGGACATGGAAACAGCGATCAAAAGTGAACTGGTAAACGACCGGCTGCCGTGTAAATCCGCCTGGATGCTGGCTGAAAAATTTGATGTCAGAAAAATGGCGGTCAGCGGGGCGTGTGAAACACTGGAGATTAAGATTAAGCCCTGCCAGTTGGGAGCATTTTAATCAGTAAAGCGGCAATGCTGCTGAATTGTGATATTGATTATTTTAGGGAATCCGGACGACTTTCGGGGGAAGACCGTGACAAACGAGATGTTATTGTCTATCTTTTATGGGAAACCGGCAGGTACAGTAATCAGAATATCGGCGATTTGCTAGGTTTGACGTATTCCTCGGTGAGCCGAAGAATTAGTCACGCCAAATCAGGCGTGAAAAGTATAAAAGAAAGCAATGTTAAGAAGTTTTACAATGAGATAAGGGCAATAATCAAGGTGTGACCCCATACCCCCATACCCACTATACCTCGATTAGCAACGTTCGGCTACATTATGATTTACCTGATGCATAAATAATTTTGGAATTCCCCAAAACATTAATAAAGGAAAAACATGGCAGAAGAGTGGGTAGAACAGATGAAAAATCAAGTGAATACACTTGAAAAGCTTGCAAAGTATATCAATGTCTCTGATGATGAAAGGGAGGCAATTGTGACTTTGACAACCAAGTGGGGGACATCGCCCTATTTTGCCTCGCTGATGGATAAGGATGACCCGAATTGTCCAATCCGAAAACAAGTGATCCCATCCTTGAAGGAGCAGATTAACGAATACGGGATGGAAAACTACCTGGTCTGGAAAGAAAATAGAGCAACCGAAGAAATCCGCCCTGATAGCATTGCCCGTCAGTATCATGATCGTGTCGCTTTTACCGTTGTGCAGGTTTGTGGTATTTATTGTCGGCACTGTTTCCGTAAGGAACTGGTTGTCGATCAGGATTTGCATCTTAATTTTGATGTTGAGGAAGGCCTGGCTTGGATCGCGGAACACCCTGAGATTCGCGACGTATTAATTACTGGTGGCGATCCATTGCTTTTATCAGACGAAAAACTTGAATACCTGATTGCCAAACTTCGCGAAATACCACACATCGAAATGATCAGGATTGGCTCCCGGCTGCCAATAGTCCTTCCCCATCGTATAACAGAAGGATTGAAAAAAGCGATCGGGGGGTTCCATCACGTCCCAGTTTGGATAAATACACAGTGTAACCACCCGAAAGAAATTACCCCAAAAACAGCAAAAGCGGTTTACGAATTGATGAGTTGCGGCATCAATGTGGGAAATCAGGCTGTGTTGTTGAAGGGCATCAATGATGATGTGGATACATTCAGAGAATTGCATCAGAAA
>JAJRPH010000196.1 GCA_024280875.1 Deltaproteobacteria bacterium
ATCCTTGCCATGGGAGGCCAGGCATCACTTCCGCCCATCAAGGGAGCCATTAATCTGGATTATGATGGTTCTAATCCTGTGGGCGAGGTTGTTTATTATAAGGGAAAAAGCTATGATAAGGCTGCGTTAAGAGATAACGTGGTCGTGGTTCGAAGCGTGGCCGATGCCCGGCGTATTGATGCCATATGCGGCACCGGGTTGACCGTTGCGGTGGTCGGTACCGGTCTGGTTGGGATCGAAATTATTGATAACTTGATTATTCGCGGCAACAAGGTGGAAGTGGTGGAGATTCTGCCCCATCTTGTTAGCTTCCTGGATGCCGACATGTCCACACACCTGGAGGAAGCCCTTAAAAATGAGGGGGCGGATATCCATCTAGGGAAACCGTGTACCGAAGTGGGGGATGGGTACATAGTGGTGGGGGATAAAAAAATTAAGGCCGATCTCGTGGTCATTGGTGCGGGTGTTTCCTCTGATATTCAACTGGCCAAGCAGGTGGGATGCGATATCGGCAAGACCGGAGGGGTTCGGGTGAACAAACGCTGGCTCACCAGTGTATCGGATGTCTATGCCATTGGCGATTTGATTGAAATAGATGACGCCATATTTTCAGACCCGGTCCAGTTGCAGCTGCTCCCCAACGTCATGATGCAGGGGGCGGTTATAGCCAAGCACTTTAAGGGGATTGATCTGGAAGGTCCTTTGGCTGTTGGGTCCGGCATGTCCCATGCCGCGGACCTGTTCTGGGGGTTTGCCGGATACAGCGAAGGCATGGTCGCCTCCAGGAATTTAAAGGTTATGGCGGAAAAGGTCGAACTCTTTACAGCAGAACATGCCTCTCCCTATGCAAAAAAAGCCTGGTACAAGATGGTGATTTCGGCAGAAGATCAGGGAACTGTCAAAAAGGGGCAGATTATTGGTTTCCAGGCGATCACCCAGGAAAAGCACCTGGGCGACCTCATGGCCCGGTGGGCGGATATCATCGGTGAAAAAGAAACGGTATGGGATCTGCCAAAGCATAACTGGATACATCAACCCCTGGTGGGCAACCCTCCCAGCAACGCGTATATCATGACATTTTTTACCATGTTCACGGCAAAACTTGAAAAATGAAAAATAAACCCACAACCAAAAATAATGATGCGATATCCGCACCAGATAACAATTTGTCTCAGCCGCAAAGTGAAAAGCCCGGCGTATTAAAAAGATTTCTGGACTGGATCGCCAAAGGTGCGGTGAAAACAAAAACATGCTCCACCTGACAGGTAAAGCACTAAACCCCGCCTGGCAGGCAGGGACGATTTTTTTAAACTCCAAATCAGAGAGAATTGTTAATGAAATTTTTAATCATCGGAGGGGACGCGGCCGGAATGAGTGCCGCCAGCAGGGCTAAAAGAAGCATGCCTGAGATGGCGGTCACGGTTTTGGAAATGACCCGTGACGTTTCCTACAGTGCCTGCGGCATGCCGTATAATATTGCAGTTTCGGGAAAAGCCATTGAAGATCTGGTGGTTCGCCAGGCAGATGTTTTCCGCCAAAAACAGGGGATTAATTTGTTGACCGGCCATCGGGTTGAAGCAATTCATCCAACGGAAAAGACGGTTTCCGGGACCACCCTTCAGGGCGAAGAATTTGAATTCCCCTATGATAAGCTGTTGATTGCCACCGGCGGTTCACCCATTGTTCCGGACTTTCCGGGATTTGACCTTCCCGGAGTTATGGGATTAAAAAGTCTGGATCATGGCAGAAAAATCAAGGCCTATATTGATTTACATAATGTCAAAAAAGCGGTGATTATCGGCATGGGATATATCGGCCTTGAAATGTGTGAAGCCCTGCGCAACCGTTCAATAGAAGTTGTCATGGTAAAACCGAATCTAAACTTTATTCCCTGGATGGCTGATGAACTGTCGTATGTGGTTCAAAAAGAAGTGGAAGCAAACGGGGTCAATCTGCATATGGGGCATTTGGTCCAAAAAATTGAACCGGTAAACGATAGCCTGGCGGTTGTCTGTGATGACCTTACCCGGGATGCGGATATGGTGATCGTTGCCATTGGTATCACCCCCAACAGTGAATGTGCCATCGCCGGAGGTCTTGAAACCGGCATCAAAAAAGCCATTAGTGTTGACCGTCAATTGAAAACATCGGATGAAAACATTTATGCTGCCGGAGACTGCGCAGATGCCTTTCATGTAGTGACCGGAGAAAAAACCTGGATACCTCTTGCTTTGCGTGCAAACCGGGCCGGCTGGGCGGTTGCGGATAATATCCGTGGCAAAGGCAAACCAACGGAACTTGACGGGGTGGCCGGCACATCCGTATTCAAGGTGTTTGATCTTCAAATCGCGCGGACCGGCATTACATCAAAAGAGGCGATAAAATTCGGATTTGATCCGGCAGAAGTTGTGATAAAGACGCGTTCCCGCGCCCATGCGCATCCCGGTTCAACCACAATAATGGCCCACCTGATTGGTGACAGAAAATCAGGCCGTTTACTGGGCGCCCAGATGGTGGGCAAAGAAGGCGTTGCCCATCGGATTAACGCGCTCGCGGTAGCCCTGCACGCGCAGATGACGGTTGAACAATTCAGCCAGACCGATCTTGCCTACGCACCGCCATTTGGCCCGGTATGGGATCCATTGCTCACTGCGGCTAATCAGCTTTTGAAGAGGATGTAAGGTAGGGGCACGAAGCATCGTGTCCGTAGGGTATCGGAAGGTAGAAGCTTTTTAATGCGTATGCCGGATTAGCTCGTAAAGCATAATCCGGCATTTGTGAAAGGTAGAAGGTAAAAAAGTAGCGGCCAATCCGTCAGTGATTTAACTATGGATTATAATCGTCAGTCTTATGATTTCTCAAAAAAAGTCCGGGAATTAACTTCTGGATTCCCTCCTTCGCAGAGATTTTCTGGGGCCAATTAATTTGACGCGGTTCAGCTTGACCGAGTCACCAGCGTCATTAGGAGTTTTATAATGTCAGCTTGTTTAACAATTTTCAATCATAAATTAAATGGATTTAACATGGAACCTATG
>JAJRPH010000197.1 GCA_024280875.1 Deltaproteobacteria bacterium
GACGGGTGGCACAATGAGAACCAATGCTGCCAGAAGAATGCAAACCGCAGGAAATAATTTCCGCAACCGGCGAAAAATGCCAAGCACCACTATCAGACACAGAAAAATCATGGATAGCCGCTTTGCTGAAAAAGAATCGAATATATAGTTTGGCGTAATAGATTCAATGAAACAACCGCCAACATCCACGGTGGGAAGAGCTTCGTCCGGGCTCAGGATAACATTGACCGTATCTTTGTGAGAAAAAGTATCGTCAGTTGAAACTGTCAATTGGAATTGAATCGTGGCGCCATCAACACCGCCGGGTGGGGCAATAAAAGAAGCGATTGCCTGATCGGTGTTTTTTAGGTTCACCTCAGGACCATCTATTTGCTGCCAGTGATATCGTGCAAGACCATCGGGATCATAGGAGCCGCTGCCATCTAATGTCACGGAATTATCCGCAGCGGTCTCCAGGTCAGGCCCGGCATCTGCGATCGGCGGATAGGGCAGGGATGACCCGATGCCGAGAATATCCTGCCCCTCAAACGGTTGGTAACCAACTTCCGGCAATTTGTAGTTACTCTTTTGATCATATATCAAATTTTCAATGACTATCGCATCGTCCGTTCCCCACCAATTGTCCGGCATTGCAATGGCCAGCGGTGCTTCATTGGACCAATTATAAATATACACAATATATCCTTCGTTCCCGGTAGCGTTAAAATTATTCCCGGTTATATTTAGTTGATAAGAGGCGTTTTCAGCAACCGTAAGTGCAATAAGACCTGCATTTTCATTATCCATTTCAAGAACATTCGATCCAATATCAATATTGGCAGTGGCATTCTGGTCGACAGATGTACTTCCGTCCAATATCACCCGGTCTCCTACAAAAACGCTGGCACTTATATCAGCAATCAATGTACCGTTAACAGTAATGGAAACGTCATCAATATCCTGCAAACCGCCATTATCGGTAACCTGTAGTCTGAATGCGAATGTTTCGGCAGAATTGTTATCCGTGGGTGCTTCAAAATAGGGTATGGCGGTATTCGGGTTGATCAGGTCCACCGGCGATCCATCCGTCTGAACCCATGTGTAGCCAAAAATACTGCCGTCTTGATCCGATGAACCTGTACCGTTGAGGACAACTGTACTTCCCTGGGAAACGGTTCGATCTCCACCGGCCGCTGCAACCGGAAAAATATTGTCATCATAATAAACCATATCGACTGTATCGCTGGACGCCAGTCCGCCCTGGTCCGTCACGGTCAGCTGAAATGTCATGCGATCACCAGCCAATACCGATGCCGGCACAAAGAATGTCGGGTCGATGGTATTGGCTCCCTGTAGCACGACCGTTTTGCCTTCCGTCTGTTCCCACGCGTAGCTGGCTATCCCCAGGTAGGGATCAGAAGAACCCGCGCCGCTTAAAGTGACAAGTACTTCTTCGCCTTCTACTTGGGAAAGCTGCACATTTCCATCAGCCCCGGCACTGGCAACAGGCGGCGGGTTATCGCCGGTGATGGTAATCCCCACTCTCGCCGTGGCCTGTAGTCCGTTCTTGTCGGTCACCGTTAAATCAAACGACAGAGTTTCCACATTGCTGCCGGGATCGGACGCAATAAAGGCTGTCCTGGCGCTTTGCGGATTACTTAGAACAACAGGCGTTCCAGAAGTCTGTTCCCACTGGTAGGAGGCAATACCGCTTGCCGCTTCATCAAGGAGAAGCCGTATCCCGGTTCCGAGTAATTCGGGTGCTGAACTGGAAACTGTATTGTTTACAACCTGCATATCATTGGACCGGACCTGAAGGTCTATCGCCCGGTTGTTGTTGAGAAAATAATTATCTTCTATGTTTCCTCCCTCAGCTACAAACCGAATACCGGTAGCATTGTTATAGATCTGGTTCGAAATGATTCGGATTTTACCGCTCAAGGAAGATATCACGGCCTGATCTTCTGAAACCAGAGCCGAAATCCCTGAGGCAACGCTAAAACGGATTACATTCCGAGCAATCAAGGGCATTGCATTAAAGGTACTGACCATGGCTGCACCATCACTTCCATTTCCGCCGTATTCAATAACACAATACTCGATAATACTTCCTGTGGATGCGTCTTGATCCCAATCGATGCTTGTATCACTGAACATAATCGCCCCCCAGGGGATCGACCTGTCTGCGGCGGTAAAAATAATGGGTTCCATCTGGTCCCCCCTGGCGATCAGCATACCATCAATCCTGATGGAATACCCCTGACTGATATCCGGAGAAGATTGAAAAACTACCTCGACACCCGGATCAACGATCAGCGTCGTGTTCATTTCAACACGAACGTCCCCGGTTATATTGATTGGGCTGTCCGCAGTAGCCCAACGGCTGTCTGTGCTGATTATGCCGTTGACATCCAGGGCATACGCCGCCTGAAGATGAAACCCGCCTAATAGCAGCAGGATAAAAGCCCGCCTGATGACAGATCCTGTTTTTTTTCGCATATACCCTCCAAGCTTATCGGAATTTAGCATTTTTACGTGTTAATTAAGATGCATTCGTAAAAAATCGGAATCCAAAATCTTGACCACATCATATAGTAATTTTTTATAAAAATATGGCGATATATTGTGTTCAAAAACTCATCACCAGACTTTTTACGAGACCATCAATAAAGGTGGCAAATAAAAAGCATACGTCCCTCCGGCTAACGGGATAACATAACCGGTTGCCGAGGGGTCAGGGTTACGGAAAACTCTGCCCGATTTTCAACATAATCTTCTGTATTAACATTAGAGTTAAGTTTTCGAAAAATGTAATTCATTTCCACGATCATCCATGGCAATGCCTGATATGTCAGTCCTGCACCGGTTCTCAAGATGGTATCATCCCGATCAGGACTCTCGTCCGTATAAATGTTCCACCGATAGCC
>JAJRPH010000198.1 GCA_024280875.1 Deltaproteobacteria bacterium
ATGGCCGAGACCTGAAAGACCCCTCATCCGTGGAGATTTGGGGCGGTTATTATTATCCCGACAAGATGAGCGAATTTTACGTGCGGAATGCCCCGCTTCTCCAGCTTTACGAAAATCAAGACAATGGAGGGATTCACTTCAATATGACGATTCTCACCCATTGCTTTTATTTGCTTGCGGAAGGGCTGAATAATGCAATCGGACTCCGGGACGCTGAAAAAATATTTTACCGCGCGCAGACGATTCACCTTGTACGAGGTTCCCAGTTCATTGATGCTCGGCTGGCCTGTATCTCTTCTGCCGAAGAACTTTTTGGAGACGGCTCAATTCAAGTTGAAAAAGTTAAAGAAGCCTTTGAAACAGTGGAAATTTTTGATAACGCTGCAACCCCTGAACCCCCGCCCAACGAGCCGGTTATTGGCGATGATGCGTCAGTATTTATTTACTATGATCCGTATTATGCCACTTATTTTATGGCCCGATACGAAAAAGACTTTGGCGACCCATCAGTGGGTACAACACTTTCCTGTTATGACGTTGCAAAATCGCGGCCTTCTGTTACTGGAGACGGTAGCCTTTTATTCTTCGCAGACTCAATCAATGACGCCTGTTTTCTTGAAACAGACCCATCTGCTTGTGAGTTATGTCTTGGCTTTCCCGGTACGATAAATTCTGTGGCCATGTCACCTGATGGCAATGTTTATGGATTTGTCTTACTCGATGAAGTCGGTGATCCCACCAATTCAATCTCTGTTATTGATATAAGACCGGGCGGGCAAACTAAAACGTTTCCACTCATCTCACCCGCTACAGAAGGTGAGTCGATAAATACAGTACTGTTTGCAGATGCTATGGATTTTACATCTGATAACAGACATCTGATATATGATGCTTACAATATATTAGAGTTTGAGGATGGGACCAGGTTAGGGGCATGGAGCATTTATGCCATAGACCTTTTGATCGAGCAAACCATTCCCCTTGTTGGTCCATATTCTGAGTTTGACGTCGGTTTCCCGGCTTTGAGCCAGACAAACAATCACCTAATGGCCTTTGATCTATTTGACTATAGAACCGGCGATACAGGCATAGTGGCTTATAATTTTTTCGATGGGGACTATGATTTTGTTGGAATTCTATCCGGCTCATGGTCTGTTCCCGGATATAATGGAGACGACAGTGCAATCATATATTCCATGCCGGATTCTTCAGCATGGACGGGATCTTCACTTATGAGGCAGCCACTGTCCCAAAACGGAATTACGCCAATAGGCTCTCCAACTTTGTACATCAAAGATGCTGATTATGGGGTTATTTACCGTCGCGGCACTTTTGCTCCACCTAAACCAGAAATTACCGTATCACCGAATGTTCTGAATTTTGACAGTGTAAATGTTGGGAGCAGACAAACTAAATCCATCACGATTTCAAACACGGGCACGGGAAGCCTCATAATACAGGGAGTCGCTCTTTCAGGCTCAAATTCAACCCAATACGACATCGTAGGGGGATGTTCTGGTCAAACATTGCTGTCATCAGGCACATGCCAATTCAAAGTCGATTTCCTGCCAACTGCAACCGGAGAAAAAAATGCAACCCTTTTAGTTCATTCAAGCGACCCCGATACGCCCGAACTAAATATCAAGATTACCGGTACAGGACTTCGTTCTCCTAACCAAGCCCCGGCAGCCCCCACCGGCTTGGCCGTTAATGCGGTATCCTACCGTAAGATAATGCTTAGATGGACGGACCAGTCAACTGATGAAGATGGATTTAAAATTGAACGGAAAAAAAGAAGGTGTAATTCACCTTTTGCGTGGTCCCAGATCGCAACGGTTGCGGAAAATGTAAACACATATAATGACGTGGGGTTTGATCCGGACACCCAATATTCTTACCGGGTGAGGGCTTATAACGGTTTAAGCAATTCCCAATACAGCAATTGCGTTACAACGGTAGCCGGTATTTCCGGAACGCCAAGTGCGCCGGTCAACCTTGTGGCAACCTGTGCATCTTCATCAAAGGTGGATTTGACCTGGGATGAATGGTCATCCAATGTGACGGAATTTAAAATTTATAGAGACGTGAACAATTCCGGTTCTTGGACACTTCTTGATACATTAGCGCCAATCACTCTTGAATACAGCGACAACATGGCTTACGGCAATCAATCCACAACTAGTTATTGCTATTATGTGCAGGCGTGCAATGGCGTTGGTTGTTCGCCCCCTACTTATGCAGTTTGCATGCCGTTTAATCCCTCAAGCTTAACAGCCACCGCCGGTTCAAGCGGCAAAGTCATTTTAAACTGGACCGATAACAGCGATAATGAGCGGGGTTTTGAACTATACCGGAAGGCCGGCAATTGTTCTTCCTCAGGATCATGGGAAAAGGTTAAATCCGCCGGAATAGACAGGACAACCGTATCGGATAAAAAAGACCTGATATCAGGCACAACTTATTCCTATAAGATCCGGGCCTATTGCCGTTCCTGGGGCTTGCCCTATGTATACGGATATTCATCCTGGAGCAATTGCGTTTCGATAGGTGGTGGTCCTGAATGCACTGATGCCGACTCGGATGGCTATTATGCTGAAAGTGATTGCGGTACAGTAGTTGACTGCAATGACAATAATTCCAATATACATCCGGGTGCATTTGAAATTCAATGTGATGGTATTGATCAGGATTGTAACGGCAGTGACCTTGTGCCCGGCCCTGGATAACGACGGCGACGGATACACGGTGGCACAAGGGGACTGCAATGACAATAATTCAAGTATTCACCCGGGTGCAGTTGACATTTGCGGAGACGGTATTGATCAGGATTGCACCGGAAGTGATTGCCCGATCCAAACCGACGCCTTTTTAGATGTAAAGAACGATTTTCATATAACACAAAGAATATCTATAGACGGCACCTACGTTGGCGATGTAAAACCCGGTCAAACAGTTACGTTTAGCATATCAGCAGGATCACACACCTTGAAAGCATGTGATAACATCACAGGGTGTTTGACTAAATCTATGTATATAGAGGCTGGAGGGAGAGGCGTTTGGACAATATTTGATAGTTAGTCTCGTTTTTTTTAAACATGGTGTCTCATTTCTATTGACACATTCTGAAGCAGAAAAACATTCTGTGCGAGAAAGGGCTCCCCTTTCGCTCGTCGGAGCACAGAATGTTTTTTTGCGCTCTCGCATTCAACGACAAACTTTCATAAAAAATCGCTTTTCATAAAATTTTTGACAGTACTTTGACAAAAATTTAAGAAGGGGAAGAGGACATTTATCCAAATAAATCTACAACATGTTCCGAAAAGTCTGAAATCGATTTCTCACCGTGGCCATCTGGGCGGCGTCCGGATATTTTTTCTGCCATTGATCGCATTTTTCAAGGCGGGATGACAGGGGAGGGTGGGTTGAAAACCAGGACCCTTTGCTGACGGCAGTCGCCTCTTTTCGCTGCAGCATTCTAAGAACCCGGATTAGACCATTTGGATCATAACCGGTGCGGTAGGCCACATCCATAGCCGATTCATCGGCTTCATATTCCATGCCTTGATCGAGTCCCTTGTCAAACAAAATGGTTTGAAGATTGCCGACCATATCCCGGAATTGCTTTCCCTCAGCCCCTTTCATGTTGAGTGTGCCGATCTTGGCAGCGCTTTCAAAAAACTTGGCCCTCCGGACAGAACTCAAAGCATGTTTATGAG
>JAJRPH010000199.1 GCA_024280875.1 Deltaproteobacteria bacterium
ATGGCGGCACATCAACGGATAATGTCAGCGCAGCAATTATTCGTGCTGAAAAACAGGTGTCTGGCGAGATGGAGTCAATAACCGATCAATAAATCAAAAAATTTATTAATGATGTCAACTCCCATAACTCAAACATCGGATCGATTTTACCGGGCTGGCGGTGTTAAAGACCGTCACACGATTTATTTTGCATTGTTGGCGGTATTGATAATTCTGGTCTCAGCCTGTGGGAAAAAAGCGCCCCCGATTCCGTCGACCTACGTTGCGCCGCCGGTTGTTGAAGGGCTTCAGGTCGTGCTTGAAAACCATATAGCGAAACTTAAGTGGCCGGTTCCTGAATGGGAAGGGAAAAATGCGCTGGCCGACTTTTATGTTTATCATTCAAGGATAGTCCTTTCCGACGCAGGTTGTGAGAATTGCCCGGTACGGTTTAAAAAGGCGAAGGATATCCGGATTGAAAGCAACAAATCCTGGGGATCATATGAAGAACCTCTGGAGAAAGGCTTTCGATATTTTTTTAAGGTTTCAGCGGTTACAGATAACGGCAATGAGGGGGAGCCATCAGAAATTGTGACAATTGATTACTGATTATTATTATGAATATTCATACATCACATTCCAATACAGCTTATATATCAACTGGTTCGAATATGGGGGATAAGCTGGGAAACTGTCGGGAAGCATTAGCAGCATTAGATAGAACCGATACCGTGCACATTGAATCCATGTCCCGTTTTTATTTAACTGAACCCATGGAATATTCCGATCAACCATGGTTTGTAAATGCTGCCGTTAAAATCATAACCAGCCTCAATCCTGATGATCTTCTGGCGGTGCTGAAATCGTTTGAAGTCGAATACGGCAGAGCGGATGGCGGTGTGCGGTTCGGGCCGCGACCCCTTGATTTTGATATTATTTTTTACAATGATTTGATTATTGAAACACCGCAACTTATAGTGCCGCATCCGCGCATGCATAACCGGGAATTCGTTCTTCGTCCTATTAGCGATCTGACGTCGGAATTGATTCACCCGGTTTTTAACAAAAGTATCCGCCGGCTGCTGGATGAATTGAGCACGCAAAATCAGCAGTGTCTTCCAATGGAGGAGATGGTTGGTTAATTTAATATTATCAATTTGGTTAAACCAGAAGGAGCTAGAACATGAAATTTTTTATCGATACGGCGAATATTGAGGAAATCAAAGAAGCCAATAACATGGGGATGGTCGATGGGGTAACAACGAACCCATCACTGATTGCAAAGGAAGGAAGTGATTTTAAGGAAATTATCACAGATATTTGCGGAATTGTGAATGGCCCCATCAGCGCCGAAGTCATCAGCCTTGAAGAATCGGGCATGGTTACTGAAGCCAGAGAACTGGCAAAAATTCACGAGAACATCGTGGTAAAAATACCCATGACCATTGACGGACTGAAAGCCGTTCGGACATTGTCGTTGGAAGGGATCAAGACAAATGTGACCCTGGTGTTTTCACCTCTGCAGGCATTGATGGCGGCAAAAGCAGGCGCAAGCTATGTGAGTCCGTTTGTCGGCCGATTGGATGATCTGTCCCAGGATGGACTGGTGCTGGTTGATCAGATTGTCACCATCTATGATAACTATGATTATGAGACCGAAGTGATTGTCGCCAGCGTAAGAAATCCGCTCCATGTCCTTGATTCCGCTCTTATGGGCGCGGATATTGCTACCATTCCTTTTAAAGTTCTTGCAAAATTGGCTACCCACCCCATGACTGACAAGGGGATCGATGCGTTTATGGCAGACTGGGAAAAAAGAAATAAATAGGCGATTTCAATGGGTATTAAAAATAAACTGCTTGCCGGAATAGGGCACCCCAACAGACTGACTCTGTTTCGCATCGCTGCTGTGCCGCTGCTGATTGTTTTGATGCTCTCTCCGTCGAAATGGTGCGGTTTTTTTGCAGCAATCGTTTTTTCGGTGGCCGCTGTGACAGACTATTTTGACGGGTATGTGGCCAGGCGATTCGGACTTGTTTCCAGTCTGGGTAAAATAATGGATCCTCTGGCAGATAAGATGCTGGTTTCATCCGCGTTTATTATGATGATCCCTTACGATCGTGTGCCGGCATGGCTTATCTGCGTGATTATCGGCCGTGAACTGGCGGTTACCGGATTGCGAAATGTCATAAGTGAACAAGGAGAGGATGTCTCTGCGTCCCATCTGGGCAAGTGGAAAACCGGTTTTCAAATTGCAGCCATTATACCGCTTTTGGTCCATTATGAATATTTCGGTATTGATTTTCACGCTATCGGATCTGTCCTGCTATGGGCGGCGCTGTTTGTAACGGTATGGTCCGGGGTCGATTATTTTGTGCGGTTTAGAAAACTTTTGACGGTTTGAAAATATAAAAGGCGGTGCATATGAGCAAAGATATTTATCAACAGATGACGGATAAAATAATGTTGACCGGATCAAAAATTATCCCCGCGCTTTTCCGGATGATTGCGGATGAATCTGAAGCAGCGCTGATGATGGTCATGCCAGGAACACCGGATGCGCTTGCCGAAAAGACAGGCAGGCCTGTTGATGAAGTGGAAAAGGCCTGTCAGACTCTGTATTCTAAAGGCTTGGCGTTTAAGTCTTTTAAGGGCGCTACGGTAGGGTTTAAAATGTGCCGGGATATGATCCAGTTCCATGATGCCACGATTCTCTGGCCGGATGCAACAAAAGCATACCATGATCTTTGGCAGCGGTTTATGGAAGAAGAATGGCCTGATTTCGCCCGGTTGGCGGAACAGTTTTTCCCAAAGCCGTTTACTCGTATCATCCCGGTGGAACAATCCATTGATGCAGGTTCCCAGCAGGTTTTGGATATTGACAGTGCCAATCGAATTATTCTTAATGCTGATACAATCGCCGTGACAAAATGTACCTGCCGGGTGACCGCGCATAAATGCGATATGCCTCTTGAAGTCTGTCTGCAGGTGGGCAATGCCGCAAAGTATACCCTTGACCGGGGAACCGGTAGAAAGATTACTCAAGAAGAAGCATTGAGTATTCTCACTGAGTGTGAGGAAAAGGGTCTTGTGCATGTTACGATGAACAAGGCGCATGCCGGGCATTTTATCTGTAATTGTTGTAGTTGCTGCTGCCAGGCATTGCCTTTGGTTATTTCAGACGGGTTGAACATACTTGATCCCAGCAGGTATCTGGCGCAAATTGACCAGGGGCTTTGCTCTGGATGTGAAATTTGTCTGGATCGTTGTTTTTTCAGCGCCATTGAAGCAAAAGATGAAAAGATGTATGTAATTACAGAAAAATGCATGGGGTGCGGTCTATGCCAGGTTACCTGTCCGGAAGATGCGATTTCATTGAAAGCAGTCAGGCAGGAGGATTTTATACCTGTTTGATATTAAAAGCTCATTTTTTTGTTGACAAACTGACCGCTGACATTTAACTTACTTTTTCTATTGAGCGGGAATAACTCAGTGGTAGAGTGCGACCTTGCCAAGGTCGAAGTCGCGAGTTCAAATCTCGTTTCCCGCTCCATTTTTTTGGCGGCATAGCCAAGTGGTAAGGCAACGGCCTGCAAAGCCGCTATTCTCCAGTTCAAATCTGGATGCCGCCTACAAAAAAACTATAAGGGCTTTAGCCATATTCGGCGGAGCCCTTTTTATTTATTTGAATTCCTCCTTTGATTTAAAAATCCTCAATTTTTTTATCTTGATAAACAGTGTTTAAATCTATATGTAATTTAAGATTATATGATCGTTGTTTAGCTTGTAAAAATTTGTTATGGGTAATGAATGAATTAATTATTTAGAAAATGGAGGAGGTTACATGAAAAAGTTTGCAGGCAGTTTAATGTCATTTCTTTTAGTCTTGTTTTTATGTTCGTCAAATTTATGGGCGGGCGATTCCGAGATCCGAACAGACCCAACAGATACGGTGACCCTGCCCCTGACAGAACCTGAGATCGCACCGCCTGCAATTAAAGCGCCGGAAGAGTCAATTACCGAAGCCGTGCAGCCGGCTGTTGAAC
>JAJRPH010000200.1 GCA_024280875.1 Deltaproteobacteria bacterium
TAGCAAACGGGTTACTGACTAAATCGTCGAAGCCGCTGGTGTAGCCCTCATCATATTTACTCTGTAGAAGCCATGCATCCAGGTACCCGGCATCCACTGCCTGCATGTAAGGTGGTGTATAAGGCAGGGGCCCATACACAGGATGAACCCAATAGCCTTCCACATCTTCTATGGAACTGTTGAAATCGCCGACCATGATGATAGGTTTGGGATCAAGAGAAGATATATAGGCTAAAGTACCCATTAATTCCTGCATTTGCAATGACTGGAAATATCTAAAAACGCTTCCCGGTGCACTGCGTACCTCCAGATGGGTATTGACGAAGCGGTAGGTCGTGTCTTTAATATCCACATCAACGGCAAGATAACCACGGGTGAATGTAGCGGTTGTGCCTCCTCCGAGATCCAGTTCCAATTGAGCTTGGTAATTGTCATTAAGCACGCTAACGGCATCATTGCCTTTACGCACCAGGATAACATCGTGGTCTACCAGGCGTGCATCAGAAAGATATGTGGGGGAATTGGGATCGATCATGGGCATTTCGATGTCGGCATTGGTGACTGTAAATGCAGTATATTCCATTCTACGTGCCTTCAATGCCGCATCAAGAACCGTATAAAAGTCTATGACAAGATCGCTCGCTTGAACCGGGTTACCAGCTAAAAAATCACCGGGGGTCTGGATGTAGTAAGTTGAAACTTCCTGCAGACCGACAATCTGAGGTTTGGCGTCAGCAATTTCATCAGCAAGGGCTTCCGCGCGTGCCCAGAAATTGGTAAAGAGCATCGTCTGGTATACTTCTGCGACTGCATATGGAACTAAAGCAGGATCAGTCTGGGCTGCTTCAACCACTTTGAAAATATCCGCCCCCAGATACAGGTTGCGGGTCATGGTTTTAAACTTAATATCTTCGGCCACAGCGGATGAGAAAGGGGCCATAAGAATCGCGATGCCAATGCATAGGCAGAGGGTAAGTTTTAAGATAAAAATTTTTTTGTTCATAATAACTCCTCCTTTTTTATAACTATTTTTTTAAATGGTCTATCGGAAATGGCAAAGTCTTTTTGCCCGTCAGTCTGTTTTTCTTCTGTCTTTTCCGGACCGTTCATCCCAGCCGCTCCGGCGGTCCGGGCCATTATAGTCCGGGGCATTATTTTGTCGTCGATGTTTTCCGGTTCTTCGGTCGTTTCCGGAACGACGCTCCATATTATTCATAAAATAGTCTCCTTTATGAATATTGTATTGGCGTTAGTCGAAGAATTGTTTTTTTTGAACATGACATTACTATGAGCTTTCCTGAGTGGACGCATAATAATTTTAATATATCGGAAATGTTATGAAAAACAATGGGTCGTCGGTATGATTTTTTTATATAGATAGGCCATGAGGGAGGGGGAGGTATTCAGACTAAAGGCCTAGTGCCTCGTCAAGAACGATTAAAAAATGAATTTTAAATTTTGAACATTCACTATCCAAATCTACTGGACTTTTTTGCAGAGAAATTCGTAGAAAGATTCAGGGAAAAGTGATGCCAGAAAACGCATTGGCCGGCTTCCCAGAACCCGAAAAACAGATTGAGGGATATATTTGCGCCACCGTGATTGATGGTCCAGGCATCGGAGTCTTAACTGCCGGACCAGAAGTATAAGGAACATTTCATAATTCTGCTGGTAGCGGACCCGAATGCCGTCTCTGGTGGAAAATTTAAATGTGGATGATTCTTCCTGGTACGGTGCAATAAAGCCGTCTTTTAAGGCCGTGTCATAAAGAGGTGTTCCGGGAAAAAACGCCAGAAAGAAAATATTGATCATTGTATGCAGCGGCAGGTCAACAAGATAGTCATAGGTTTGAATGACATCATTTCGGGTTTCATAAGGATTATCAATGATAAAATCCAACAGTAGATCAAGATCGTGGGTTTTGTGATAAGGCGTGATCTGGCGGACCGCTTCCCGGGTTTTTGACACTTTGACATTTCGGGTAAATACATCATTAACAATTCGCTGACTGCCGGACTGGACTCCCATCTGGATGCATTTTAAACCGGCATCGAGCAGGATTTCCATTTTCTCTTTGCGGTAGGAGTTCGCGCTTGATGTGATAATAAATGGAAGATCGATCTTCTTTTTGTATTTAACCGCCAGATCTTCGATTTGCTTTATCGGTCGGGTGAAAAAATCATCATCTCCAAAAAACAGAAGTTCAAAAAAATCAAGATGATTTAACGTGTGTTCAAGTTCGTTGATAATGCGGTCAACGCTCAAGTATCGCAGTGAATTTTGTCCAAAAAGGGAGATGTAGCGGCTGTTGTTGCAGTATGAACATCGATTAGGACAGCCCCGGGACGTGAGGAAAAAAAAAGTCGGTTTATTATAAGGATAATAGGCATGCCGTTTTCGGATAATGTCCTTGGTCATAGGAGAAAGATCACAGTCCAGCAGAAATTGATCTTCCAGGTCATAGTCATAATAAGGCAGACTGTCCAGGTCGGCAAATGGCGGCAGGGCTTCATTGATCACATAAGAGCCGTTCAAATTGAATGCCATATTCGGTGTGGTTGTATAATCCTGATTGGTGTCCAATTTATCGACAAAGTCTATAACCGCTTTATCTCCTTCAGAAAAGCAGATGCCGTCTGCATGACGCAGGCTGAGCTCCGGTACTGAAATACAGTGGGGACCGCCCCATATGACTTTTAAGCCTGGATATTCGGCGTGAATAAATTCCGTCACCAGAATGGCCCGGGTGACGTAACTGCTGTAAACAGCAATCATGACAAGGTCTGTATCGTTCAGGATATGGTGCAGTCGTCTGAGTTCATCTGCTTCATATATTGAAGAAGCGGTTCGTGACAGGAAAATAGTTTTAACGGTATGGCCGGCGCGTTTCAGCAGGGCTGAAATCAGGCGTGAGCCATCCGAAGACATGGTTCTGGATAGATTAAAAAGAATGATTTTCATTTCAGCATATCAGGTGCAGTAATTGATGGTGCTTGAAGTGTTATACCGGTCACAATAAGAATAATCGCTTTTCCCGATGAAAAATTATTTTTTTTTAAATAAAATATTTAATCATTGCATTTCTTTTAGCACTTTTTTTGCAGAGAGTAAAAGGTATTCTGCGGGTATTGTCGAATTGGGTTTCTGAATCCGGGGAAAAAAATGTATTGCAAAAGAATTATTTGGCTGTTATGGTATTACCACCAGCCAAAAGAAGGAGGGGTAAGATACAATGTTCAATGGGTTATGTCCTGTTAAAACAGATAGTTTAAAGGAAATTTGTATAAAACGTTTTGAGGGGTTTATTCTATCGGGCGCGTTTGCAGCTGGAGAGAAACTGCCGCCTGAGCGGGAACTGGCCAAACGCCTGGGTGTGAGCCGGCCGGTGGTTCACGAAGCGCTGGTGGATATCGCCGCCAAAGGGCTGGTGACCATAACTCCGCGGAAAGGAACCGTGGTCAATGATTTTCGTCGCCAGGGGTCTGTCTCCATGTTGATATCTTTGTTGGAATATCACGACGGGAAGCTTGACGCTAGGCTGCTCGACGGACTTCTTACCATGCGTCTGCTGGTTGAGATCGAAAATGTGCGCCTGGCAGCCAGGCATCGTACGGATGCCCAGCTTGAGGAATTTAATAATATCCTGCATCAGGAAACAACCGCTGACCATACGGATATTGAAAATATCACCCAGCTTGATTTTGAGTTTCACCTGATTGTGGCCATTGCCACAGACAACCTGCTTTATCCGCTTTTGTTAAACTCATTTAAACCAGTGTATACGAACCTTTCCGGTCATTTTTTTCAGGATTCCACCGTGGTCTCGGTTGTGTTTGATTTCCACAAAAAAATTGTGGCCGCCATTTCTGATCAGGATGAACAGCACGCTGCGGATTTGATGCATCAAATGCTGTCCCATGGTGAGGAGCGTTTGCGAAAGATCATTCCAAGATAAATATAAGGAGGTCACTGATGAATGTCGCCGCAAAAGAAATACAACATCATATCAAGGAAACCAAAGGACTGTCTAAACGCGTTACAAAGCTTCGGGATTATTATTTTAAAGGACCGGACCGGGCATGGAATAACCAGACCACATCCTGGACCACCGGAACCCCGTGGGACATTCAATTTAACGAGATGACGTTTTACATCGTGCCGGAAGCCTATATGCTGATGCAGTCCCTTCTCAGTTCCTACCGTCAGTCTGCAAGGCCTGTTACGCTGCCGGGTGATTTCTGGGGAAAATCGCAGGTGGAGCGCCGGGCATGGTTTATCCGGGAGGTCATGGTCAATTATTTGCCAAAAGAGTTGCTGCCCGGGGATCTGATTGCCGGTGGCCGGTTTAACATTGTTGCCTCCATGTGCATGACCGAAAAAGAGCAAAAGGATTTTAACCGGCTGACCCTGGGCAAAAAAGGCGCCCGCGAGTCGGTATTCTGGTTTCACGGCCACGGGTATGGAAACGCCGGAGCCACCAGCGGGCACCTGGTTCCGGGGCATGAAAGGACGTTGACCCTGGGCTGGAAGGGTATCCATGCGGAACTGGAATCCAAGTACAACAGCTTATCTAAAGAAGAACAAGACGGTACTGCCGGCGCCCAGCTTCGCGCTATGATGACGGCAGCGACCATGCCCCGGGATCTGGCGGCAAAATACGTTAAAATATGCCAACAGCTTGCCGCAAAAGAAACCGATCCGGAACGCAAGGCTGAACTAAAGCAGATGGCTCAGAATCTGAGCCGGGTGCCATGGGAACCGCCAAAAACATTCTGGGAAGCGGTTCAGGCCCTGTGGATCAACCATATGCTGGTCATGAGTGACGAAAACTATCCCGGCCCGGGTGTTTCCTTTGGCCGGATCGATCAGTATCTGCTTCCGTACTGGGAATATTCGATAAAAAACGGCATGGATCGTGAGTTTGGCAAAGAAATCCTAAAATGTTTCTGGGTCCATTCAAACACCGCTTATGATGCCATGATTCGTAATGGAAACCAGGGAATCACTGCCGGATTCGGTCAGCTTATCACCCTTTCCGGGCTGGGTAAAAACGGGGCGGACATGACCAATGATTTGACCTATGCCATTCTTGAGGTTATTGACGATATGACGCCCATCCTGGAACCCAAGCCCAATATCCGGATGCATAGGAATACGCCCGAAGTATTGATGGATAAGATGGTGGATATGATCTCATCCAGCCAGGGGGCGCCGTTTCTGATTAATTTTGATGAGCGGTCCATGGCCGGAATGCTTCGGGAGGCAAAAGAAGCAAACATTTCCCATCTGATAAACAAAGACAATGTTCATGAATACGCGCCTGTAGGGTGCCTTGAAAATACCATGGTGGGCAATGACCGGTCCGGGACGGTTGATAATAATTTAAATCTGTTAAAAGCCGTCGAGCTTGCTTTAACCGGCGGCAAAGATCTGATTGCCTTTGTGGATCCCATGACGTTCAAGACCGAAAAAATACGTCAGGACGGCCCTGAAACCGGGGATGCAACCCGGTTTACAACCTGGGACCAGTTCTGGGAAGCCTATAAGATGCAGACGGCCTATATTATACAAAAATGCGTTGATTTGTATGAGAAATCCGAATGTGTACGCGCAAAATATCTGCAAACACCGTATTTGTCCTGCCTGGTCAAAGGATGTGCTGAAAAAGGACTGGATGTGACCCAGGGCGGAGCCCAGATCAGTTTAACCACCTTAGAAGCGGTGACCTATGCCACAACGGTGGATTCGCTGCTGGCCATTAAATATCTGGTATTTGATGAGAAAAAATGCACCATGGCCCAATTGATTGCAGCGTTAAAAGACAACTGGGAGGGCCATGAAATGCTCCAGGCCCTGGCAAAAAACCGGGCCCCCAAGTATGGCCGGGATGATGATGCGGCGGATGCAATGGCAAAACAGGTCATGGATTTCTGGACCGCTGAAACCTGGAAGCACAAAACCCAATCCACCGGCCGTCAGTTTAGGCCTGGGATGCTGAGCTGGAACTACTGGGCCGGAGACGGGTATGTAATGGCAGCCAGTGCCGACGGACGGGCAAAAGGACAGTTTTTGTCCAATGCCATCTGTCCGTCCAATGGCGCGGATATTAACGGCCCCACGGCAAATGCCAATTCCGTTGGAAAAGCATTGGGCGGCATGGCGGTCGAGGGAAAGGGCGACTGGGAAGATTATTTAAACAGTATGCCCAACGGCGCCAGTCACACGATTACCTTTAACCCGTCGATTATTAAAGATCCCGAACATAGAGACAAGTTCAAGGCGTTTTTAAAAGGATACGCGCAAAACGGCGGCACCTGCCTTCAGGTGAATATTTTGGATTCAGATATGCTGCTGGATGCCCAGAAAAATCCCCAGGACTACCGGCACCTGCTGGTACGGATTACCGGGTACAATGCGTATTTTACGTCAGTGGGAAAAGAGTTGCAGAATGAGGTGATAGCTCGCCTCAGCCATCAAAAATTCTAAATATTGGATCCACAACGGCGTATTTGATTCCAATACGGCGTTGCAGCCTGCTTCAAAATGCTCACATACATTCGTATGCTCCGCTTTTTCATCAGTCTGCGCCTTGTCTTGAAATCAACTACTTGTTTTGGATCCAATATTATTGATGTATAACAATTTGAAAAATATGTATATAGGGCTCTCCTTATTAAAAGGAAGGAGTTAATTTAATAAATGCAAATAAACGAAAAAAAGAAGGCCACCATTCTTGAGATCGTTCGAATGTCCACTGAAGACGGGCCGGGAATCCGGACAACGGTATTCTTTAAAGGATGTACGCTTGCATGTTCCTGGTGCCATAACCCGGAAAGCATATCCATAAAACCACAGTTGTGCTGGGTGGGGAGCCGGTGTATCGGGTGCAAAACATGCCTGGATGTGTGCGAGAAAGATGCGCTGACGCTCACGGAAACAGGGATGCAGATTGACCGGAGCCTGTGCAGTGGATGCGGTGACTGTGCGACGGAATGCCCGGGAACCGCCCTGGAACTCATGGGAAAGATTTGGCAGCTGGATGATCTGGTGGAAGAGGTCATCAAGGACCGGGCGTATTTTAAAACATCAGACGGTGGTATCACGATATCCGGGGGAGAACCAACCATGCAGGCGGGATTTGCCGGTGCATTTTTAAAATCGCTCCGGCAAAAGGGACTGCATACGGCTCTGGACACATGCGGGCAGTGCAGTCGGGAGGCTCTGGACCAAACACTGCCTTATGCGGCAATGGTGTTGTTTGATATGAAGTTAATAGACCAGCAAGCTCATAAAAAGTTTACCGGACATGACAATAAACGGATTTTAGATAACCTCTTACATGTGGCGGATTATATCCGCTCCCATGTATACCCCAACGCGTTGTGGATTCGGACACCGATAATTCCGAATACCACAGCGACCCCGGAAAATATTTACGGAATCGGACAGTTTATAGCAAAAAACCTGTCTGATGTGGTTGACCGCTGGGAATTGTGCGCGTTTAATAATCTGTGCCGGGACAAATACTTGCGGTTGGATCAAAAATGGACTTTTCATGATGCAGAATTGCTCACAAAAGATGACATGGACGCGTTGACAAAAACAGCGAAATCATCGGGTGTGGACCCGAAAATCGTATTTCCGACTGGTTCAACCCGTCTACAAACCCCGAAAGTTAAAAAAAAACAGGAAATGAAACAGGAGGTCGGCGGTGGCGTATAATCTTAAAGAATTTGACAATCAAACGATCGAAGCATTTGAACCGGCTGAAAAAATTGGGCTGGTGGCGTCTGTAAACCCGGAAGGTCTTCCCCATATTACACTGATCACATCCATTGGTGCAGCCGGCCCTAAACAGGTTATTTTAGGGGAGTTCTGCAAGGGGAACAGCAAAGTACATATTCAGCAGAACCCGAAAATCGGGTTTCTGGTGATGAGTATGGATCGGAAGATGTGGCGGGGACATGCCAAGTGGACCCATCTGCGTCAGGAAGGGCCTGAGTATGAAATATACAATGATCAGCCCCTGTTCCGGTATAACGCTTATTTTGGCATCAACACCGTGCATTATCTTGACCTCATTGATGCCCGGGGACCGGACGGACTGCCGCTGCCCAAAATTATTCTATCTTCTCTGATGACAAAAATAGCCAAAGGTGCAACTGCGACCGGTAATAATGACAGGATTCTCAATGTGTTTAGTGAAGATCTGTTTAACCGGCTTGATTCGTTAAAGTTTATTGCATATATCCGTGATGACGGATATCCGGAACTGGTGCCGCTCCTGCAGTGCCAAGCGGCTGACAGCCGTCGGCTGGCCTTTTCAACCATGGCGTATGGCGATGAATTGAAACAAATCCCGGTGGGAAAGGACGTGGCGATTTTTGGGATGACCATGAAAATGGAGGATGTGATGGTCCGGGGAACGTTTAAAGGCGCAAGCCGTTCACGTGGGATTCAAACCGGGACCGTCGACATTGACTGGGTATATAATTCCATGCCGCCCGCACACGGGCAGATTTATCCGCCGGTGAAGCTGGAACCGGTCACGGAGTTTGCAGATTTTTAAGGGGAGTGGAAAAAATTAATATACCGGAATTGCGCAGAATTTTTTGTTGTATTCAAGGCATGTCAACAGGCGCATAACACGTTATGTAACTGTTGACGCAACGAAGAATACGACCAAAAAGGCAAGCAAGTTTGTATATTAATTTTTGGAAGTTCCCTAAACCCGCTTGTCCACCAGCGCATTTCTCTGATAAGTGCGCAGCCCGAAAATGGGCATGGCAGCCAGGATATGGTCAAAAATATCCGCCTGGATGGATTCATACTGATTCCATCGGGTATCGTTTAAAAAACAATAGATTTCCAGCGGCAGCCCTTTGTTGGCTTCGGGCTGAAGATGCCGGACAATCAGGGTTAAATCTTTTCTGACATGCGGGTTACGTTTTAAATATTGCTCCACATAGGCACGGAATGTTCCCAGGTTTGTCAGGCTGCGTCCGTTTAACGGGCTGTCCGGAGAAACCTCGTTTTTCTGGTTGTCTTCGGAAATATCTTTTTGTTTATTATTCAGATAGTCTTTGAGTAAATCAACGTTTTTCATATTCTCCAGCATGTTCTGATCCAGAAAGGCGATGCTGGACTGATCGATTAAAATGGATCGTTTGATGCGGCGGCCATCTGCCTCATACATTCCCCGCCAGTTTTTAAATGAGTTGTCCAGAAATTTGTGAGTGGGAACGGAAACACTTGTTTTATCAAAGTTTTGTACTTTAACCGTGTGCAGGGATATGTCAACCACATCACCATCCACACCAAATGCAGGCATTTCGATCCAGTCGCCCACGCGAATCAGGTTGTAGCTGGCTATCTGCATGCTGGCGACAAATGAGAGCAGGGTGTCTTTAAAAATTAGCAGGAGAATGGCGGTCATGGCGCCGATACTGCTGACAAGACCCCAGGGAGATTTATCCAGAATCAGGGCGATGATAAAAATCCCTCCTAAGATGGTGACAAACATTTTCAACAATTGTCCCCAGCCTTTTAAAGGCCATTTATAAGACATGGGCCGGGTACTGTAGATGGCTACAAAGGCATCAAGAAAGCTGTTTAAAATAGCAATGATGACAAAATAAACATAAATCTGGATGGTTTTGGATAGAAAGTCATAAAATTCGGGTACCAGAGGTAAACCGTAATGAATGATCATGGCCGGGATGAGCAGCATCAGTCGGCCGAAAACTTTATGATCGGTCAGTAAATCGTCCCATTTTACCTGGGTGCGTTTTAAGAATTTATGAATCAGCGGCAGAATAATTTTTCTGCTCACATAAAATCCTATGGTGGCAACAATGATCAGAGATAAAAGTTTAATGAATTCAATGAAATATTCGTTTTTTAACAGAAGGAGCCATTCTTCCATATTAACCTCCATGAGTGCGTTAAATGGAAATTCGTTGTATATCCTGACTGAGGATATCAAATATGCAGAATCCCGGATCACCATCTTTTCCCATGATATCTCCAGGATTCAATAAAATGGTCGTTTTGATATGCTTGAGCGCATACTGATGGGAATGGCCAAAACAAACCATGTTATACTTTCCGCTGGTGGCCATGCCCTGTGCTACCGGCCATTCATGGGTGAACCCGATTTTAAATCCGTCTAAATTCAGCTCTCCGATAATGCTGTGCAGGGTGATCAGCCCCTTGCTTTCAATAGCAAATTGGGTCAGCAGGTGCTTGTCTCCGTCATTGTTGCCGAACACGCAGTGAACCGGGATGCCGGCCGTTTCGAGCTCTTTAAACATAAACGGCGCCACAAAATCACCACAGTGAATGATTTTTTCACAGTTTTTAGACTTTATGATCCCCAGTGCTTTTCGCAGCTTCCAGATGTTATCATGGCTGTCACTCATGACGGCAATTTTCATGGGGTTCTCTCCCAAATGTTTTTATAAATATAACCGTTAGAGTTGTTTTTTAAAATTGCAGATCCTATGATAACCAGCATACTCAAAAAATAAAACAATTATTTCCCTGCATATCCACTTTAATTACGTTGAGTTCGATGTCCAAAATTTCTGAAATCAACAGCAGGCACGGTGGCCTGCTCTACGAGGTTCTGAGATAAGCTTCGTAGAGTCGGCCACCGTGCCGACCGGTCGAATGGCGATTTAATTTAACCGAAGCAGATAATCAGGTTTATTTTTAAGGCGATGATCATATAAATGGCACCCGAAAACCAAATAACAATACAGAAAATAAGACGGCAGAGATAATGAATAAGTCTTCTATACCTGCCCAATTGCCGTCAAGGCTGGTTGTAATTCTGGGATGTCTGTCAATATTAGCCTCTGCCGTATTTTTTTATATATCCACAGTGTTTATCAGATGGGCTGAAACGGAAGTCAGTATTGATGCCTCTTTTTTTGTGTTTTTCAGATTTGTGATGGGCTTTTTTGTGATCAATGCAGTTTTAATATTACAGAGAAAATCTTTAAAGCCCTTGCGTTATGATCTGCTAATCGGCCGGACGGTTTTCAACTGTATTGCCGTATTTTGTTTTTACCGGGCAGTGACCGCAACGTCTCTGGCAGAAGCCAATATACTGAATATGACGTATCCGATTTTTCTGGCGGTTTTATCATGGTTTTTATTAAAGGAGCAGCGGGATTTTGTCGCTATTTTAATGGTGGTGGTTGCATTTTCCGGGATCTGGCTGATTCTTTCTCCGGGCCGGATGGCGCCGAATTTTCAGAATCTATGGGGCCTGGCGTCGGGTGTCACCGCTTCTCTGGCGATTTTGTATTTAAATATCAGCCGTCAGTATCATGACACGGAAACCATATTATTTTATATGTTCGGTTTGGGAAGCATCCTGATATTTTGCCTGTTTTATGACCGGATTTTCTGGCCGGACCTTGCAGAATTTAAGTATTTGTTTTTATGTGCGGTGTTCGGGGTAGGTGGGCAGTATCTGTTGACCATCGGATTCCGATATGTCACGGCCGTGGAAGGGGCCATCCTGTCTTCCGCCCGGATTCTGATGGCCGCCATTTTGGGGCCCTGGATCGCTTTGGATCCGCCGTTGGAAGTCGCTGGATGGATCGGGGCACTTTTGATCTTTATCGCAAATGTAGTGCTGGCATTGCGGAAAACCCGACCAGACCCCCGCCCTTAATATTGTGGGGTTTTTCCCAAGGTCGGCTGTGGCATTACGATGTGCTGATATATTTGCGTATTCTGACGTCTGTTTTTAATAATAAGATCCGGCTTTAAAAAGGCCAAACGTAGACTTGACCCTTTCTGGAAATCAAACAACTGGTTTCCGGGTCAGGTTCGTAAGTAATGAATGGCCGGAGCTAAAAAATAAACGTCCGGTATCGAACGTCCAATTATCAACTTATAGGAAGCGAGTCTGCCCGTTGTTTTTTTTTCAGCACCAAAGTAAAATACAAATTTAGGATAATCATCACATCCACCGCATTTTTAATTCGCATCTTTAATTCTTGTCAAAGTCATCCGGAATCTATATAATTTCCTTAATTTTAATTAAGTTATTACAAAACACCCTAATCGGGTTGAGTCCCATGCCATTCTATCCAACATTATTTTATCCAGCATCCCATTGTCGCCTATCTACGAATGAATCCTGTCCCTGGTGAGCTGAGATGGAGAGCTGAGACGGGGGAATGAGATAAAAGCTTTTTTGCTGTTGGGGGGCAGGATAAAACGCTATTTGCCGGGTTGATAAAAGGAACCGGATAATGATGAAACAAAAAATTCGTTTCACTAAACATATTCAGTTATGGGGAATTGTTTTTCTCTTTGGAATTGCTGGAAGCATTGTTGCCCTTGATCTTGTCGGCTCGTATCGTGATTTCAATTTGCGTGCGGATCAAATGCGTACTGATTATATTTACCGGCAGAAACAGATGATCAAGAGCGAGGTCAATCGTGTTGTTGATATGATTAATCATGAAAAAATGCAAAGCGAGCGGCTGACAAGAACAAAGATTAAATCCAGAGTTTATGAGGCGTACTCAATCGCTCAAAATATTTATCAACAGAATAAGAACGTCAAAAGCAAGGCTGAAATTCAGCAAATGATTATAGATGTCTTAAGCCCCATCCGGTTTGAACAGGGAA
>JAJRPH010000201.1 GCA_024280875.1 Deltaproteobacteria bacterium
CAGGCTCAGGTGTGTTTTAACCATCATAGTGGCAAAATCAGCATACTTGGGATCATCTTCAAGCATTTTCGCCTTGGCTTCAGCTTCCGTAGACCAGGAAACACCGTCAGCACCGTAAACTTCTTTGGCGATGGTGGCAACACGGTCTCTTAATTTCATTTCCAGCGGATACAGGAATTTGAAATCATTTTCTTCTTCACAAGCATCAATAACGGCATCGGCAAATTCCAGAGAACCTTCGCCGCCCAGTTCCCAGTGCTTGGATTCCGCACAACGGGCACCGGCTGCTTCAGCTGCTTTTCTGATGATTGCGCATTCTGCGTCAGTATCTGTGTAGAAACGGTTGATGCAGACAACCGGGTTGATGCCGGATTTTCGGATGACGCCGATCATGTGCACCATGTTTTCAATGCCGTTTTCAACCAGGCCAAGATTTTCCTTGGTGTATGCGTCGTCCAGTGCCTTGCCGGCAACTACCTTGGGGCCGCCGCCGTGCATTTTAAGAGCCCGGACAGTGGTGGTCAGAATAGAAACATGGGGTTTCAGGCCGGAAAAGCGGCATTTTACATTCCAGAATTTTTCAAAACCAATGTCTGCGGCGAAACCGGATTCTGTTACGTGGTAGTCGAACAGTTTCAGGCCGACACGGTCAGCAATAATGGATGACTGGCCGACAGCGATGTTGGCAAATGGACCGGCGTGAACAAAGCAGGGCTGATATTCTGCCGTGCTCATCAGGGTCGGGTTGATGGTGTTTCTCATAAAAGCGGCCATTGCGTTGCCCACTTCCAGGTCAGCGCAGGTTACCGGGTTACCGGCTTTGTCGAAAGCGACGGTAATTTTGTTGATACGATCTTTTAAGTCGGCCAGATCGGTTGCGACAGCGAGGATAGCCATCAGCTCGGAGCCTACAGCAATACCGAACTTGGATTGCATGGTATAACCGTCATAACGGCCGCCCATACCAATAACAATATTTCTTAATGCCTGAGCGCAAAAGTCGATGATCCATCCGAATTCTACTCGGGTTGGGTTGATGTCGAGACGACGCATGCCGGTCAGACGGGCAAGCTGTTCATCATTATAGTTCCGTTCATGCTGCATACGGGAGGTCATCGCCACCATACCCAGGTTGTGGGCGTTCATGATGTCATTGATGTCACCTGTCAGGCCCAGGGAGAACTCAGTCATGGGAATCAGCAGAGAGTTCCCGCCGCCGGCTGCCGTTCCTTTAACGTTCATTGTCGGTCCGCCGGAGGGCTGACGCAGGGCGCCGCCAACGTTTTTACCGCGCTTGCCAAGACCTTCCATCAAACCCAGTGAGGTCGTACTTTTACCTTCGCCCAGCGGCGTCGGTGTAATTGCGGTGACTTCAATGTATTTTCCGTCAGGTTCGTCCTGCAGGCGGTTAATGACTTTTAAAAAGTCGATTTTGGACAAACGTCCCATAGGGAGCATTTCGTTTTTTTTCAGCCCCAGTTTTTCTCTCCATTCTTCCGGCGTGGGCATATTTTTTTCCGCTTCTTCGGAAATCTGCCAGTCTGCCATATTCACTGCATCAAAAGCCATTTTTTCTCGTCTCCTTTTTTAAAGATTAATATATTAAGTTCCAATATTATTGAAGGGTTACATGTTTAGATTTTAAAACTTTTCTTTTACCATGTAAAATTACGTTTGACAAGGGCAATATGTGTTTATGTTCATATCTAATGTAATAAAATTGGTAAATGATAAAAAAATGTATTTTCGGATTATCCCTGCATGCGGTTTAACTGATAATAAAATCCCTTTTTTCCCAGCAGTTTTTCGTGGGTTCCGGTTTCAATAATTTTTCCGCTGTGAATCACCATGATCCGGTCGGCAACCCGGGCGGTGCTCAGGCGATGGGCAATGATTATGGAAGTTCTGTTTTTCATCAGGTTGGACAGGGCTTCTGAAATTTTACTTTCTGTTTCCGAATCCACGTATGATGTGGCTTCATCAAAAATAATCAGGTCCGGATCATGGGCCAGTGCCCGGGCAATGGAGATTAACTGGCGTTCACCGCTTGAAAGTGATGATCCGCTTTCAGTCATTTCCGTGTCAATCCCGTGGGGCAGTTTATCTATAAAGCTTTTACAATAGGACGCTTCCAAAATGTTATTAATATAATTGATTCTTCGGTCATCTTTAAGGCCTTTTTGGGTGAAAATATTGTTTCTTATACTGCCTGAAAATATATACGGATCCTGTGTGACAATGGCTAATTTTGACCTTAATTCGGAAATTTTAAACTGTCTGATATCTGTTCCATTGATCATGACGGATCCTGCGTCCGGATCATAAAACCGGGTGATCAGGTTGACGATAGAAGTTTTTCCGGCGCCCGTCGGGCCGACAATGGCAATTGTTTCACCGGACCGGATATAAAAAGAAACATCATCTAATACAATTTCTTCTTTAATATATGAAAATTGTACATGATTGAATGTAAGTGACTTCAGCCTGACAGGCGCTTGAGCCTGAAATTCATCTTCAGCTTCCGGCAGCATGTCGGTATCTTCCAGCATTAGAAACATCCTTTCAGCCGAGGACAACGCATTGAGTGTGATATTGTATTTTTCAGCAATGTCTCTGATCGGCCGGAAAAACATTTTAATATAGGAAATGAAAATTACCAGCGTTCCGAGTGAAATACGCTCGGCGATAATACTTTTTCCGCCGTAAAAAATAACAATAGCCAGTGCCACGGAACTTAACATTTCTATTAACGGCATAAACAAGGCAAAAACCGTGATTTGCTGCATGCCTGCCCGGTAGTGCTCATTGTTTATTTTTTTAAATTTTTTATAATTGTTGTTCTCCTGGCGGAAAAGCTGGATGACCTGCATCCCGCCGATGGTTTCGGAAAACTTGGAATTGATTTCCGCCACCTTGATACGAAGGGTTCGAAACGCATGGCGGGCTGATCGGGAAAATTTATATGATGCATAAAAGACAAAGGGGAAAACCGTATAAGTGACTAATGACAGCTGCCAGTCAGTTGAAAACAGGACAAGTGTAATGCAGATTAACAGAAAAATGTCTTTTATGACAAATA
>JAJRPH010000202.1 GCA_024280875.1 Deltaproteobacteria bacterium
CGAGGCGCGTAAATCCTGAGTGATGATTTGTACTTAGCGTACCATGAAGAAACGAAGGATGAAGCGCAACAAAGAATTTGGACTTTTTACGAAGCCATCAATGACTGATATGTCAGTCAGGGATACACCGGGAGAACTGTTATGGGAGAACAGAGTACCAAAAATGCTTTAATTGAATCAGCGATTCGAATGTTCAAGCAGAAAGGGTTTCAGAAGACCCGGGTGTCGGATATCGTCTCTGATGCCGGTGTCGCCCAGGGTACTTTCTACAATTATTTTCATTCCAAGGAAGAGATTTTTCGAGACATCTGCAATAATTTTATTGAGCAGGTCCAAAAAACGTTTATTGAAAGAACCGAACATTTGTTTGACGGTGACACCTCGGATGAAGTGGTAAAAAATGTGCATCATGTTATCAGGGATGTTTTTCAAATTTATCATGATAATCTTGATGTCGCAGAACTCCTGTTCAGGGAAGGAATCGGTAATGGAGGTATTTTTAAAGAAATATATGAAGGATTGCTTTCTTTGTTCCTTGATTTGATTGAAGAGCAGCTCGAAAAAGCGATTAACCGTGGGTTTATCCATATCGAGGACGCTCAGATCGGTTCTGTTTTCTTATTCGGTTTGTTCGAACGAGGCCTTTTATATTTTATGCTGATCCAGAAAAATACGGATTTGGAAAAACTGGAAAGAGTGATGGTTGATTTTGTGTTAAAAGGACTTTCTTTTGATTATGATTTTAAAGAGTGATAGCTTTGTAGAAAGCTTTTCATGGTGATTCATCACCATGAAAAGCTTTTTAATAGCATACCACCGGTTTTAACTTTAATCTATTAATGATGTTTTTTCGGTTGCGCCGATTTTAGCCCCGCATTTTTTTCTGAATGCGGGGTTTTTTCAGGAGCTTTTTGGAGGGCAGTTTTTTCAACCGCTTTTTTTCCAAGGGTCGCTGGAGCCTTATTCTCTGCTTTGATTTTTTCTTTTAAACTGTCCAGTGCTGCTTTGATTTTAACAGTCTTTTTATCCAGCATTTCCTTTTGTGTTTTTTCCACATCAAGGGTTGCCGCCTTGGCCAGATTCTTTAAAGCCGCTTCACAGCCTGCAATCGTATTTTTACCAGCAGCAACATCCGCTTTGTAAACCAGAAACATAAAATCGATTTTATTCAGCCGGGTTTTGGCCTTTTTTTGATGTTGGCTGGTGGGGGCAAATTTTATGGCTTTGTAAAGGTTGGATTTGATGGATTCGAAATCCAGCATTCCTTTGACCTCGGAAAGGGCTTCCGCTTTGTTGATATAATAGTTAAATACCGGGACCAGTGCTTCCTTTTTGACATAAACTGATTTGATAGGTTTCTCGATGGTCGCATCCGGCAAACTTATTATCATTTTCCTTCCGGTCGGCGAAAAGTTACCCTTCCAGATTTCAATCGCGTTGTCTGAGGATTTTAAATAGTAATTGTTTGTGTTCATTGCACTGGCGATAACCAGCAATCCGAACAAACCGCCGATAATGGCAATAAGCATTTTAAGGGCGTTACCCATCGGAGGTTCGGTGGGTTCGGAAACTTCCGGAATGACGGGCGGAGCTGGCGGCGCAACAGGTTTTTCCGGTTTTTTTGGTGTTTCCTTTTTGACCTCTGGTTTTGTTTTCTTCGGCTCAGGTTTAGGGGTCGCTTTCTTTGTTTCTTCTTTGACCGGTTCTGCCTGAGGTGCTTCAGTAACCTCTTCAGCTTTAACTTTTTCGGGCTCTTTTGTTTTTGGCATAACAGGCTCAGCAGCAGGCGGTACATCAGAAGGTTCAGAAACGGTCAGGTCAAATGTTTTTGCCAGCAGTACCTTGATTCTGTCAGCTTCCGCTTTGTCAGCAGTATCAATAGCAGGGGGAGCGGTAAAGCCTTTCTGGAATTCTTCGTCTGTACTTGCAGCATACATTTTTCCCGGCTGCCAGGATTCAAACTTGAGTCTTAAGAGTTCCGGAATCGAAACCGCCTTTTTCTCTGCAGGAGGCATTTTCTTGGGAGTTGGTTTTGCGGCAGGGGCTTTTTTCTTTGGTGTCGCTTTTTTTGCCTCAGCCTTTTTTGGGGCGGTTTTTTGAGCCTTGGGCGGTTTTTCGACAGCGTTCAAGTCAAATTGTTTGGCCAGCAAGGATTTAATCTTTTCCGCTTTTGCTTTATCCATTTTATCGATCACCGGGGGAGCTGTAAAATTATTTAAATAATCCTCATCCGGCGTAACAGCAAAAAGAGTTTCCGGGGACCAGGAACCGAAATCTTTTTTAATCAAAGATTTTAATGTCGGTTTCTTCTTAGCTGTCGTTTTTTTCTTTGCAGCCGCCTTTTTGGGGGTCGCCTTAGCCTTTGGTCCGGCTTTTTTCTTTGATGCGGCCTTTTTCTTTGGTGCTGCTTTAGTCGTTGTTGAGGCACTCTTAGTTTTTTTCTTTGTTGCAGCTGATTTCTTTTTTGTGGTCGATTTGGTTAAGTTTTTTTTTCCCATATAAACCTCTTTAGCTATTTTCTGAGATTTGATATAATACCCTTAAATGTTTTATTTCCGTAAATAAATTTTTATATAAGAACCGTGTTTTTTTGTAAACAGTTTTTTAATCGATCCTGTTGCTGCTGATGCCGGATTTTACATAAAAACAATTGATTGAATTTGATTTTTATACAAAATGAATGATTTGGTTTTAAAGAAAAAAAATCTTGAATCCGGACTTCGTAGTCTTGATTCCCTGGCCGTTGCATTTTCGGGAGGCGTAGACAGTACCTTTTTGCTGGCTGTGGCGGCTAAAATATTTCAGAGCCCCGATAAAAACGATAAAACCCGTAAATTTGTTGCCATAACCGCCGAATCGCCTGTCCATCCCCAACAAGATGTCCGGATTGCGGAATTGTTTGCAAAGGAAAATCATATTCATCACATGATTATTCATTCCGGTGAAATGGATTCTTTCGAATTTACGGCTAATTCGCCGGATCGCTGTTATGTCTGTAAAAAAATAATTTTTGGGCAGATAAACAAGGCTGCCGCAAATCTGGGGATTAGTCATGTCGCCCATGGTGTCAATGTTGATGATCAAAGTGATTACCGGCCTGGTATGAAAGCTGCTGTAGAAATGAATATCCTTTCCCCATTATTAGATGCGGGTTTGACTAAAAATGATATTCGGCAGCTGTCTAAAGAAATGGGACTTTCCACCTGGGACAAACCTGCCTCAGGGTGCCTTGCGACCAGGATTCCCTATGGTGAAAACATCACTCTGCAGAAATTAAAAATGGTTGAATCTTCAGAAAATATTATGTTCGATCTTGGTTTCAGAACCTGCCGAATACGAAACTACGGCGAACTGGCAAAAATTGAAGTCCCGTCCAGAGAATTTGAAAAACTTCTGACTCCGTCTGTCCGTAATCATATTATCGAAGAACTTAAAAAAATTGGATTCCTTTATGTCACTATTGATATGGAAGGTTATCAATCCGGCCGTTTGAACCGGTCGGTGGTATCCGAAACCTGCTTTAACTTGAAAAATCAGTAATGCATCAGGTCTCAAATTAATTGACCTGCTTATCTGCTTTAGTTAAGTTGATTTTAATGTCCCAAAATTGACAAACTCGTAAAAAGTCAGATTCCGATGGCAAAGAAAAAAGCTCCACCAAGCTTATAAAATTGGCGAGGCGCGCAAATCCTGAGTGATGATTTGTACTTAGCGTACCATGAAGAAACGAAGGATGAAGCGCAACACAGAATTTGGACTTTTTACGAAGCCATCAAAATTCAG